>CALLZX010000159.1 GCA_937858935.1 uncultured Ignavibacteriales bacterium
CAAAACGCAGAGCCGCTTCAGTAAAAAATGTTTTAGTTAAAGAATTTGGAATTGATGCTGCTCGAATCGAGACTGATGGCAAGGGCGAAAGCGAACCAATAGCAAAAAATGATTCCGTTGTTAACAAAGCACTAAACAGAAGAGTTGAGTTTTTAAAACTTTAAAAATATCTATTCACTAATAGAGTAAATAAAATGAAAATGATTTTAATTGCGGCAATGTGTTTTCTTTCTGTGCGAATTTATTCACAGACAGGAGCATACTTTTATGCAAGATTACCAAATTTACCCGGCGCCATTTGTTTAGTAGATACGGCAGAAAGAGGTCTGTTTACAAGTCAATTGAGCTCTATAAGTGTGCAGCTTGATGTGGTGTATTCTAAGAAAAAGAAAGAAGTTCAGAAAGAGGCAGATGACTTGAGACCTGAAATGGAAAAGAAAATAGCAAGAGATTCAGGATTATCTGAAGCAGACATTCAAAAACTTAAAAACAAAAAACTTAGCAAGGAAGAGAAAAAGAAGATTGCAGACAAAATGATGCAGAATAAAGCAAATATTTCTATGGAAGAAATTGAACGGCTAAAAAAAATGAGCAAGGAGGGAAAAGAAGCCTGGGCAGAAGCATACAGTACAGAAGTAATGGCAAATATGCAAAGCGGTGATTCCGTTAAAACAGAAGAACAGATTAAAATGGAAAAAGAATTAGAAAAAAATTCTACGCTTAATGAACTTGTTAAAGAACAAAAACTAATAATTGATAGAATTTATGCTGTTGATAAAAAGTATGCCAATCAAATGGAAGAGCTTAGAAAAGAAGATTCTATTCAAACAATTATTTTGGAAGCACAACTAGAGCCATTAAGAAAACAGTTGCTAGAATATCCAACAAAGGAGCAACAAAAATCTATTTATAAATTAATGTTTGGGTATTATTTAACTTATTGCAATAAGCTGTCGCCAATGAATATTAATATGATTGCAGATGCAAAGGAATCTATGGGGCCACTGCTGCCCGAATATGATAGATTGGAGGTACTAAATACTGAGATTAACAAAATTATGTTGGGAGCTAAAGACGGATTGAATTCGCCTGGTCTGATGCAGCTTGGTGCTGTTAAATCATTGATCAGTATTATGGCTGGTGCGTATAGTTATACGATTCCACGGGATATAGCATTAAAGGTGTTAGGGGAATAAATCTAAAAGGATATTGTATGAAATATTTTTTATTGATATGGTCTTTATTATTTGCCGTATCTGTGTTTTCGCAGGATATGGATGCGACCCAAATAAAAAAGAGAATGTCTGAAATAAGAAAGACAACTGACTGGGACGATCCTGTTGCTGCAAAAAAAGCAAATGACGAAATCAAGATTCTCTCTAAGCAATTAATGATGTCCGGTAAAAATCAAAATCCAACCAACGAAAGCGATTCATTAAAGCTTGAACTAGAAAAAGAAGGCATTGAATATAAAATGAAGCTTTGGAACCAGATTCAAGAATCTGCTAAGCTTGGTGAGAACGCTGATATTTTGCTAGGCAAACCAATAAGAGAAGAAATTATTGAAGAGTTTAAGGAAGATGAGTCTCCTAAAAATATTACTCCGGAGTTTTTTAAAGAGATGAGTGTTTTAGTAATTGATATGTCAATTCCAACTGTTCAACGCACCATAGATATAATGGAAAACTATAAATCTGTTAAAACACTAATAATTACAAGTGGTAAATATCCTATCGCTGTTAACTTACAGGAGATATTAAATAAGGCGTCAAATTATCCACTGGAAAATCTATATATAATAAACTTTAATCATTTTGTAACGAAGATACCAGAACAAGTTACTCAATTTACCAAGCTCTCAACTCTTGGAGTATTTAACAACAAAATCTCTCGATTACCCCAGAATATCAATTCCTTAAAAGGGCTCGATTCTCTTTTTATAGATATTAATCCAATCAGTACTTTGTTCCCAACTATAAACTCAATGAAGAACTTAAAAACTTTGGGAATTGCAAAAACATCTGTTTCAGATGCAGAGATAAAAAAGATTCAAGCATTGTTGCCAAAATGTGAGGTTAAAATAAAATGAACAACAAATATTTATTTACTTTGATATTACTAACAATAATGATTAGCTCTGCGTTTGCTCAAAAATCTAAATTTTTTATTAAACCTACGCTAGTTGGAACAAGAGGAATAGAGGTAGAGGGTGCCATAGGTCTTTTTGCTTCTGAATTCGCTGACTATATAAAACAAATTTATCCATGTGTTATTGTAACTACTCAAGCTGATTTGGGCGCTTTGATTGGACACGAAAGGGAAAGGCAATTATTGGGATCTGGCTCACAAAATTTTGATGAAAGCATTAAAGATGCACTGGATTGTGATTATCTTGTCAACCTTGAAATTGGAATTCTAGTTGGAGATAAATTTTCAGTTACTGCTTCAATAATTCCATATCGAACAAAACCCAAAATTCCAATAACTCGGGCTTCTGCGTTTAGTGATTACAACAATAATTCATTTTCGCAAAATGAAGCAAACATAAAAGAGGTAACAAAAAAATTAGTCGATGGATTAAAGAAAATTGAAATCTGTCCTTTCAAAGGAGAAATAAAAGCTAAAGTCGTAAGCATTACAAAGGATAATCAAAAAGAAGAGTATTCTGTTTATTGTAACGGCAGTGATGGAACTTATCTTAAAACCATGAAGATAGATAATTATTCTGAAAATGATTGGACAATTCAAAAAGTTAGACTAAACGGTTCAACCGGAAATGTAAAAATCAGCTTATCTGAAGAATCAACAACGGATGAAGAAAACTGGTGTTA
>CALLZX010000160.1 GCA_937858935.1 uncultured Ignavibacteriales bacterium
CTTTTGAAATCCATTTCGGGGAACGATCTTATAAACTTTGGACTATTGTTTGGAGTTGAGTTCTAGATGAAAGTTCAAACAAAAGTTATCACTCTCATTTCATTAGTTGCCAGTATTTTCTTTTTGGCACTATATCTAATTCAGCTTGCAGAAAAACAAAAAACAGCAGAAATTTTAACTGCAAGAAAACTAGAAAAGTCAGAATCTTTTAAAAAAGCTATTCAATCATTTGAAAGCAATCTTGAAGTTTTTGCAAAAGACTATACGCAATGGGATGAAATGGTTAACTTTGTAAAATCTAAAGATTCCGTTTGGGCAGATGAAAATATAGATTATTCTATAAATACTTACCATGCAAATGCTGTTTGGATATTTAATCCTGATTTATCACCAATTTATTCAATAAATAATCTTCAATTGCCCTCTATTGACTCGTTTCCAATTTCAAAAGACAAAATTGAAAAATTATTTAAGAATGGATATTTCTGTCATTTTTTTATATTAATAAATGAAGAGATATTTGAAATACGTGGTGCTCCAATACAACCAAGCAGTGATTTACAAAGATTAACAATGCCTGCTGGATTCTTTTTTACAGCACGATTGTGGTCAAAGGATTTTATTTCTGAAATAGCATTGCAAACCGATTCCAAAGTTATATTAAGAAATATCAAGGATGGAGATGGAAATAATAACAGTGTAAAGAATAAAGATTATAATATTACTGTTAGTGAAACTCTTTCAGGTTGGAATGGTGAACCGATAGTGAAAGTTATTTCAGAAAGTGATTTTCCAATCCTAAGGACTTCTGCCGAAGTTTTTAATAAACAAATTATAGCATTACTTGCTTTCTCAATTCTTGTTCTGATAATTGTATCATTTTTTCTGATTTTTAATGTAAACAATCCACTGAAAATTATTTCTAAAGGTTTGGAAGAAAAAAATCCTGCGCTTTTAACAGAACTTGCTCAAGATAAAGCAGAATTTGGAAAGCTATCTCGATTAATAATTGAATTCTTCTCCCAAAAAGAACAGCTTATTGATGAAATCCTTTATAGAAAATCTATAGAAAAGTCACTTTCAAAGAGTGAAGAAAAGTATCGTAAAATATTCGAAAATGTTCAGGATATTTTTTATCAAACAGATTTAAATGGAGTTATCACTTCTATTAGTCCATCGATAGAAAGATATTCTGAATATACACCTGAAGAAGTTATTGGCCGAAAAATAACTGATTTTTATTTAGACACTCGAGTTAGAGAAAAATTACTTGCTGAAGTAAATAAAAATGGTGAGGTGGTGGATTTTGAAATTATACTTGTTACAAAATCAGGCAGACTCATTTCTTGTTCTGTAAACACACATTTTCTTTTCGATGAATCCAAAAATATTATTGGTCTTGAAGGCTCCCTAAGAGATATTAGTGAAAGAAAACAACATGAAGAAAAGATTTTTAAACTTTCTTCTGCAATTGAGCAAAGCCCTATCTCTGTTATTATAACAGACACAAATGGTAAAATCGAATACGTAAATCCAAGGTTTACAGAAATAAGCGGTTATACATATAATGAAGTTATTGGGCAAAGCCCGAATTTACTTAAATCAGGATTGACACAAACTGAAGTGTATAAAGATCTTTGGGAGACAATATCTAAGGGTAAAGAATGGAGCGGCGAACTGCAAAATAGAAAGAAAAATGGTGAAGTATTTTGGGAATTAGTTTTAGTCTCTCCTATAAAGAACTCAGAAAATTTTATTACAAATTATCTTGGCATTAAAGAAGATATAACTGATAAGAAAAGAATTATTGAAGAATTGAAAACAGCAAAAGAAAAGGCGGAAGAAATGAATAATGTTAAATCCTCTTTCCTGGCAAATATGAGTCACGAGTTAAGAACACCGATGATGGGTATTTTAGGAAATGCAGAAATAATAAGTATATCAACGGAAGATATGGAAATAAAAGATATGGCTTCTGCAATATATACAAGCGGACAAAGATTGATTAATACTTTAAACTTGATCCTTGATCTTTCACGCATTGAAGCAAATAAAGAAACGCTTGATATAGAATCATTAGAAGTTGTCTCTATAATTGAAGAAGTTATTGATCATTATTCATCTGCTGCGTGGCAAAGAAACTTAAATCTGGAATTCATTCCAAAGGTTAATAAAATATATTCCAATCTTGATGAAAGATTGTTTAGAGAAGTATTGAATAACTTAATTAACAATGCAATAAAATTTACAAATAAAGGCGGTATTACTGTTACTTTGGGCACTGATGATGATAAAATGATAATTAAAGTTATCGATACCGGGATTGGAATTCCATCAGAAAGCCTCGGAATTATTTTTGAGGAATTTAGGCAGGTAAGTGAAGGTTATGGAAGAAGTTTTGAAGGAACTGGATTGGGGTTAACAATAACCAAAAAATTTGTAGAAAAACTTGGCGGCAAAATTTCGGTTGATAGTAAAACAGATATTGGATCTGAGTTTACTGTAGTTTTCCCGATTATAAAGGATGATAATAATGGATAATATAAAAGCTGAGAAACCATACACTGATGAAATTTCTAAACAAGAAGATGATAATATTATACAGCCTTCAATTTTATTAGTGGAGGATGATGCTATAAACGCTACGGTTATAAAAAAGTTTCTTTCTAAAAATTTCAAAGTTGATGTTGCTTCTAAAAGTATCCAAAGTATAGAAATGGCTAAAGCAGATAATTATTCATTATTTCTTTTAGATATAAATCTGGGTAGAGGTATGAATGGGATTGACGTACTAAATGAGATCAGAAAAATGCCAAAATATGCAAACACACCAATAATTGCTTCTACTGCGTACACAATGAAAGGGGATAAAGAAAGACTTTTGCAGGCCGGTTTTGATGATTACATATCCAAACCATACACAATGCACGAAATAATTCTGAAAGTTCAGCAGTATATAAAAAATATTAACGAGTAACGTTTTATTTTATTTACCTTAAAAAGCACTTGAGACCTGCTTCTATGCGCAATTTAATGCTCATGTATACGCAATTCTTATATTCTCATCATTTGTATTGCTTTATAATTTCCATCGATTAATTATTGTTCAAATTTTCTAACTGATCTCTAAATATCGATTCAGATCGAAGGATGATTGTTATTTTGGACAAATGCTTAACAAACATCAAAGAATTACGATAATAGGACAGGTAACTATATTTAATTGAAAGGGATAATAATGAAATTAAAACGACTATTAACATATGCATATACTCTTGCATTGATCGTGCTATTAAGTTCTTTGGCTTTTTCACAAAATACCCCTTCTGAAGAGGAGCAATATCTTGCATTTGCCACACAGATGCCGGAATTATCAGGCGGTATGAGTGAACTCTCAAAAAAAATCAAATATCCAGCGATAGCTAAGCAAACAAACTTAGAAGGTAAAGTTTATGCAATGGCTTATGTTGATGAAAAAGGAAACGTAGATAAAGTAAAGATTATTAAAGGTCTTGGTGCTGGATGTGATGAAGAAGTCGTTCGTGTTCTTCAATCTTCAAAATTTAAACCCGGTCAACACGATGGTAAACCGGTTAAAGTTAAAACTACAGTTTCAGTTGTATTTAAATTGAAATAAAAATACGGGGAATACCATGGTAAATCTAAAAGACCTCTCATTTAAGGTAAAGATACAGGCATCATTCTTTTTATTGGCTGCAATATCTACAATTATGGTTGTAAATGATCTTTATCATTTCATACAATTATCGAGGATAAGTGATACACTTAACCATAAGATAATTGTTTCGAGAGAATATATGACGGATATTCAAACCGAATTTCAGGACATGCAATTCTATCTTCTTAAATTTTCTATCCCGGGTTTTGAAGATCAGTTTGAAAACAATTTTAAACAAGTTGATGAAAGTAAAAAACAGATTTCAAAAACTATGTTGTTAGTTAAGGAATCTTTGCTTGCTGATATTTTTGAAGAGCATTCACAAAACTTTGATAAAATTCTTAATGAATACTTTGGGAATGTTGTTGATGGAACGTTAAGCGCTGCCGCTATGAAAGATTTTGAAATGGCATCATATATTGCAACAACATCCGGAGAAGAACTAAGATTAAAATTTATAAAAGAGCTTGAAGAAGTAAGACAGCATATTGATAAGCGTAAAGAAGAACTAGAAGCTGAAGTTAGTACTATAATGTCCAGGACTATTGCAATGATTGTTATAGGTATGATTATCGGGACTCTTACCTTTCTTATGACATTTTTTAAAATAATACCAACTTTAATTAAACCAGTGCGAAAATTTAAAGAGTTACTTAATAATTATTCCCTTGGTGATTTTGAAAAGGAAATGAAAGTTAGAAGCAATGATGAATTTGGTCAGATGGCCGCAATGCTTAATAAACTCAGAGATTCACAGTTAGAAAAAATTGAAGCCGCTGAAAAAATTGCTGAAGGAGATCTTAAGCATAAAATAAATTCTCTTTCCGAAAACGATTTTCTTTCTAAAAGTTTTGAAAAGATGGTTGATAACCTTAATAAACTGGTTATAGAAACTAATTTTCTTACTACAGCCTCAATAAAAGGAAACAGCAGTGCTAGAGGAAACACAAAAGTCTTTAACGGTGGGTATAAGAATATTATACAAGGTATAAATGATACTTTAGATGCGGTTTATTCACCTATCAATGAAGCAATATCAGCCCTGGAAAAAGTGGCTGCAGGTGATTTTACAATTAAAATTACTAAAGATTATTCTGGTGATCATGAAAGAATTAAAAATTCTATAAACAATGTAACAGAATCACTTGGAAAAACATTAACAGAAGTTTCGCAAGGAGTTACTGCCGCTGCAAGTGCTGCTGCACAAATCAGTTCAAGTACAGAAGAAATGGCTGCTGGTGCAAATGAACAAAGTGCACAGGCATCAGAAGTTGCCAGTGCAGTTGAACAAATGACCAGAACAATTTTCGAAACAACAAAAAACACTACTACCGCTGCAGAAGCTAGTAAAAATGCGGGTAGAGTTGCAAAAGATGGGGGAAAAGTTGTCGAACAAACAATAGAAGGAATGATAAGGATATCAGAGGTTGTTAAGAAAAGTGCTGAAACAGTGCAAGAACTTGGAAAAAGCAGTAATGAAATTGGTGAAATTATACAGGTCATTGATGACATAGCAGACCAGACAAATCTGCTTGCATTAAATGCAGCAATTGAAGCTGCTCGTGCAGGTGAACAAGGAAGAGGATTTGCAGTTGTTGCTGATGAAGTTAGAAAACTTGCTGAAAGAACTTCAAAAGCTACCCAGGAAATTGCGGATATGATTAAGCATATTCAAAAAGATACTGAAGGGGCAGTTAAATCAATGCAGCAGGGAACTAAAGAAGTTGAGAATGGAAGAAATCTTGCTCAAAAAGCCGGAGACTCATTAAAAGAAATTATTATGGGTGCTGATAGTGTCACAGACATTGTGACTCAAGTAGCTGCAGCAAGTGAAGAGCAATCCAGATCATCCGAACAAATTACGCAGAATATAGAACTTATTACAAATGTTACTCAGCAAAGCGCAACAGGTGTTAGACAAATTGCACATGCTGCTGAAGAACTTAATCAACTTACAAGTAATCTTCAATCACTTATATCTGCTTTTAAAGTGAGTGATTCAGCGTACTACAAAAGACAGGAAATTTTGAGCGAAGAAACCGAGTATGTTGAAAACAATGAAACAGGATTCTAAAGAAAATATAAACAATTTATTGAAGGTTAATTAATGAGCTTAAAAAACTATAGGCTATTTTCAAAAATATATGGGGTTTATAGAAAAAGTATTAGTAATCAAATTATGCTTCCCTTAACGGCTCTTATCCTGATAAGTATTGCAGGATTGAGTTATCTGTTAAAAGAAAAATTTGAAAATGACTTAATTGAATCGGCTAATTATAAGGTAGCTGCGGAGATAAAGAATGTTGATAACCAGCTTGAAACAATAAACAATCTTTTACTAGAACAGGTAAAAACATCCGTAAAAGTTCTTCAGGATAGAACTACAAATTTAGGTGCTCCAAAAATTGAAGGTGCTTTTCAAATTAAAGATAAAACCGTCCCGGGATTATATTTTGGTTCTGAGTTGATTAATGAAAACTATTCAATTGTTGATAAAGTTAAAAAATTAGCTGGAGGCACCGCTACATTATTTGTTAAAAGCGGAGATGATTTTGTTAGAGTTTCAACAAATGTAGTGAAAGATGATAACTCAAGAGCAATTGGAACCGTTCTTGACCCAAATGGCGCAGCAATTAAACAAATAAGAAGTGGTAATTCATTTTATGGAATGGTTGAAATACTTGGGTCATTTTATATAACAGGATATGAACCAATTAAATCTGATAATGATGTAATTGGTATCTGGTATTGCGGTTATCCAATTACTTCGCTCACTGAAATTGGTGAGAGAATTTCTAATATAAAAATTTTAGAAAATGGATTTGCTGCAGTACAAGACAAAAAAGGGAACGTACTTTTTCATTCTGATCATTTAAGTAATGATCAGGTATTGGAGATTATTAATGAAGAACCTGAGGATTATAATTTAGTTAAGCACAACTTTGAAGCGTGGGGCTTTAAAATTGTTGCTGCTGTTTATGCTGATGATATTCAATCAGCAATACTTTCTATGCAAATTTTGGTTGTAGTTTTTTCATTGTTTTTTCTGGTAATGGTTCTATTAATAATCTATTTGATTGTTAGAAAGCAGATAAATAGCCGATTAAATAATCTTACCGAACTATCTAAAAGAGTTAGCATTGGGGATATTGATATTGAGTTGAATTGCAATAGTGTTGATGAACTTGGGATGCTCGAATGCTCATACAAAACAATGATTAATAATATGCGTGAGCAGGCCGATATGGCTGCTAATATTGCAAATGGTAAACTTAATACAAATGTAAATATCCGTTCAGATAAAGATAGATTATCTATAAGCTATACAAAGATGATCAATTCACTAAACAAACTTATAGTGGATATAAAATCACTTACCGAAGCTGCTGTTGAAGGAAATCTAAATACTAGAATAAATACAAATGATCATCAAGGAGATTTTAAACAAATTGTTCAGGGAATTAATAGCACTATTGATGAAATAATACTTCCCATTAGTGAGGGAACAAACGTTCTTTCTCACATTGCAAAAGGAGATTTGACTGTAAGAGTAGAAGGAAATTATAAAGGCGAACATCAAAAAATTAAAGATAGTATTAATGATGTTGCCAATGCACTTGCATCAATTGTTGGAGAGGTAAGCGCCGGGGTTAGTGAAGTCTCTCACTCATCATCGCAAATTTCTTCAAGCGTTGAGGAAATGCTTGCAAGTTCTAAAGAGCAAACTAATCAGACTGAAGAAATTGCTGCTGCTATGGAAGAAATGACAACAACAATTCTTGAAAATACAAAAAATGCAACTGGTGCTGCAAATTCAGCAAAGGTTTCAGGACAAACGGCAAATGAGGGTGAAAAAGTTGTTAAGCAGACAATAGAGAGCATGAATCAAATTGCAGATGTAGTTAACAATTCCGCAGAAACAGTTTTCAAACTTGGTGAAGAGAGCGATAAGATAGGAGAGATTGTTCAGGTAATACAGGATATTGCTGATCAAACAAACTTGCTTGCACTTAATGCTGCTATAGAAGCTGCGCGAGCTGGTGAACAGGGAAGAGGTTTTGCAGTTGTAGCAGATGAAGTTCTTAAACTTGCTGAAAGAACTTCAAAAGCAACAAAAGAAATTTCTGAAATGATAAAAGAAATTCAAAAGGAAACAAGCTTTGCCGTAAGTTCGATTAAAGCAGGCACTGATGCTGTTAGCAAAGGTAAACAATTGGCTGGCAAAGCAGGTGAAGTGCTCGTTGAAATTAAGACTGAAACTGACAGATTAATTTCAATTGCAGAACATGTAGCTACTGCGAGCGAAGAGCAATCTTCAACCTCCGAGCAGATTAGTAAGAATATAGAGTCTATAAGTAACGTTAGTAGCCAAACAACAATTGGAATTCAACAAATTGCACAGGCTGCTGAAAGTCTTAATCAGCTTACGGATAATCTGGAAAGATTAGTTCTAAAATTTAATCTTGGTACTGCAAAGCGTAATCATAAGTTAAACTACGGTACATCTGAATTGATAAGTTTGGATGAATCCATTTACAAGTAATATAGCTAACCTGCTTAAATGTTTTCAGTTGGCTAATATTAAACAAGTAAATAGTAGTTTGTTTGTATTTCGATCAAATACAGACAAAAATAAACGGCATTATTATTGAAATTCTCAAACGTACTAAATTGGATTTAAAAACTAACAAACCATAAAACAATATGAATTCAGATAATAAAACCGAACAAAATGTTTTAGAAATGCTTAAGTCTGATGATCCTGTTCTGAAGACAGAAACATTGTATAATCTTTCATTTGAAGAAGTTGATAATAATATCGTAAAGATAGTTATACAGCTTATTTCAGATGAGGATAAATCTGTAAGAAACGCGGCATCAAATTTTTTAATTCAGAACAGCAATCCTTTAATACCCGCCTCTGTAATTGATTTTATTAGTTCACCGGATATTTCAATTAGAAATCTGGCAGGTGAAATATTATTGCGTAAAGGTGTTGAATCTTTGGATGCTATTTGTAAAAGACTGCCTGAGATTAAAGATGATGATGATATTAAATTTTTGGTTGATATTCTTGGTTTAATTGGAGATAAGTGTCCTGAAGATTTAATTATTGATATTCTGACTGTTAACCAAAATGAAAATGTAATAGTTGCCTGTATAGAAGCATTAGGAAATATTTTTAGTGAAAAAGGCGTAGAAAAAATTATAACATTCTATGACAAAGCGGATGTACTTAAACCAGTAGTTATTGAAGCGGCTGGAAAAATAAGAACTTTAAAATCATTGAAATTTATCACAGAAAAATTCAAATCGGATGATGATCTTTTAAAGTTTACAATGATTGAAAGTATGGGTGAGATTGGTGATGAAGATACTTTCTATTTCCTTCTCTCCCAGGTAGAAAGTCTTAATGGCGCTCTTATTTGGCCGCTGTTGGAATCAATCTACAAACTAAAAGTTAAGTATGACCTTGATGTACCATTTGATGATAGAATAAAAAAATGTGTACTGGATACAATAGTAAATTCAGAACCCCGTTATCAAATAGTAGCTGCACACTTAGTAACCGTTTTTGATGATCCTGAAATTTTATATGCTTGTTTAAGTATATATGGTTTGGATCCTGAATTAAACGAAGTGTTATATGATAAGTTCATGGAAAACAAAAAAGTAATTTTATCCAGAATCCACACAGTTATAGATAATTGCAATAAGTATTTAACCGCGGTATTAGATTTATTACAAAACATACTTTTATCGGAATCTGAAGAAATAAACAGCCTATCCCGAATTGAAAAGCAGCGATTAACAGAATCACTATCTAAAAGTCTTACAAATCCCGATGAAGTTGTGCGAATATCTGCGGCAGAACTTTTATTTAAAATTGATTCTGAAACCGCACTTTTATTCATAGACTCGATGATAAATGATGAAAATTTCTGGAATCGTATGCGTCTGCTTGATATGTTTATCGATTTGGATAATCCGATAATAATAGAAGCACTTGATAAATTAGCTATGGATCCTGAAGAAATGGTTAGCGAAAAAGCAAAAGAAATGGCTCTGCGAAAACAATATCTAACAAACTAGTAGAAAAAAAATGCAAGAGTATACACAGAGAGATTTTTCACTTGCTCAGCCGGCACTTGTGTTATCTCCCACGAAAGTTAGTCTGTCAACAAAATCATTTGAAACATGGCGCAAGTACATTTATGAAAGTACCGGCATCTATTTTCAGGATAATAAAAAATATTTGTTGGAAAGCAGATTACAAAAAAGGATAACCCATTTAAATATTGAATCATTCGATAAATATTTGGACTATGTTAAATTCAATCCATCTGGCTCCGCAGAAGTAAAATATCTTTATGAAGCAATTACAATTAACGAAACATTCTTTTTCCGTAATCAGCCCCAGCTTGATGCACTTGTTACAACGATTCTTCCCGAAATTATCTCATCAAAAGAAAAATTAGGAAAAAATAAAATTAAAATCTGGAGTGCTGCATCATCAAGCGGAGAGGAAGCTTATTCCATAGCTATGATGATTAACGATCTCATTCGCCCCAAATATCCAAATATGGAGTTTGAAATTGTTGGTACAGACATCAGCAACGCAGTGGTGGATGTTGCAAGAAGAGCATCATACAAAGAATACTCAGTAAGAAACACACCTGTTTATTATCTAAAAAAGTATTTTAAAACAAACGGTACTTCGTTTGATCTTGACCCAAAAATTAAGAGTATGGCAACATTTAAATTGCTTAATCTCTATGATGATTTGAGCATGAGAACGATGATAAATCATGATGTTATCTTTTGTGCTAACGTACTTATCTACTTCGATCAAACTTCAAAAATAAAAGTAATCAATCACTTATATAATTCATTATTAAAGGGTGGTTACTTGTTTATTGGTTATTCAGAAACATTACACGGTATATCAAAGTCATTTAAGCTTACAAGCTTTCCCAAAACCATTGGGTATAAAAAGGAGTAAAAGAAAATGAAGAAAGTTATTCTTGTTGCGGATGATTCTCCTACAATAAGAAAATTTGTATCGATCTCTTTAAAGGTTAAAGGATACGAAATAATACAAGTTGCGGACGGAATGCAGGCTTTGGAGGTGCTTCCATCAGAACAAATTGATTTAGTTATTACAGATTTAAATATGCCTAATATAGATGGATTTGAACTAATCAAAACAATTCGTACAAATGAAGACTATCGTGAAATACCAATTATTATTCTTTCTTCATTATCAGGTAATGAAGATATAGAAAAAGGAATGCAATGCGGTGCTAATGCTTATCTTCTTAAACCATTTGATTCCAAAAGAGTTTTATACGAAGTATCAAAATTTTTAAACTAGAGAGAAATATATGAGCTTAAAATTTTTAATTGTTGATGATTCACAAACTATGCGACGCATTGTTGCTAACTCATTAAAAAATCTTGGATATGAAGAATTTGTTGAGGCCTCTGATGGTAAAGATGCTTTAATAAAACTTGCAGCCGATGATGGTTTAAATTTTGTGATAACAGACTGGAATATGCCCGTACTTTCAGGCCTTGAACTGATTAAAGCTATACGCGCTGATGAAAAGATGGGAAAGATTCCTGTGTTAATGGTAACAACAAGAGGGGTTAAAGATGATATTATCGAAGCACTTAAAGCAAAAGTAAATAATTACGTTGTAAAACCATTTACACCAGCAATACTTAGAGAGAAAATTGATCAAATACTTGCCAGTAATGGAGGGAGTAACTAATGATGAGATCAGAAAACTTGTCTCAGCTTTTTTCTAAGCTGGATGACTTAAAAAAAGTGTTTACTTACGGTGAAAAACTTATACCTGTTATTCAGAGTCTTGGTGAGTTTATGAAAGAAACTGTTCCGCTTCTGGAAAACATAAATAGATCAATAGCTGAAAGCACATCAAAAATTCCTAAAGCCACTAATCAAATTCAGAATGTAACAAGCGCAACAGAAATGGCAACAACTGAAATATTAGATCTTGTTGATTCACTGAATGATGATTTGACTGATATTGAAAAAACGATGGTTGAAGTTTTAGCAAAGGAAACAGATAAAAAAGATTTTCTAATGAGTTTGATACCAATGTTAAAAAAAGAAAATGCTGAGCTTTTTATTAAGGATTTTCTAAATAAAAACTGCAGTACTGAAAAACTCGGTGTACTACTGCTTCAGGTTGGAAAAATGAAAAACGACTCAAATAGTATTGCTCTTTCTCTTCAAGTTCAGGATATAACATCACAACAGTTAGCAACAGTAAATCACCTTATAGAATCAGTTCAAGAACGTCTTTCTTCATTAATTGAAGATTTTGATAACACAAAAATTATTGAGGGTCAGGATAATCTAAACATACCTGAAGGTGCATCATTTGATCCAAATGCACGTTATTCAAAATCATTAGTGCCACAGCAAGAAGTAGATTCAATCTTTAGTAAAGAGATGCAAACAGCATCACAAGCAGAAATAGATAAATTATTTAACTAATATGGCAGAATTAACACAAAACCCAATGCTCATCGATCCTGATATGAAAGAAATCGTTGAGAGCTTTATAGTAGAAACTAAAGAGATATTAGAAAAACTGGATGTTGATCTGGTTGAAATGGAAAAAAGACCGGATGATAATGAACTGCTTAACAGTGTATTCAGGCATTTTCATACGATAAAAGGAACTTCAAGTTTTCTAGGTCTTGATAAGCTTACAGGAGTAACACATAAGGGCGAAGATATTCTTAACAAACTTCGCAAAGGCGAAATTAGTTTGAATTCTATAATCATGGATTCATTATTATCTGCATATGATAAGATGAAATCTCTATTAAACAGTATTGAAGAATATCAAAATGAAGATATTGATGTTGATGAGACAATTAAAGAGTTAACAGAGCTTATTGCAGCACTTGAAAATGGTGATGTAGTAGTTGAAAAAAAGAAGTCCGGAAAGAAATCAAGTAAAAAACCAGCTAAGTCAGAAAAAATTAAACAAAATAATGTAGAAATAAATTCAGAAGTAGTTTCGGAAATAAAAGCAGAACTGAATAGTGATGATGAATCCGAAGATGCAGATGATGAGCAGGACGTTCCTCAGGTTGAAAATAAACAGGTAAGTACCGAAAAAGTAAAACAGGATTCATTAAAGAAAGTTGAAAATTCAATTCGAGTTGATGTAGAAAGATTAGATGAACTATTAAATATTGTATCAGAGTTAGTGCTTGGCAGAAACCGATTAGCACAAGTTAATTCTGAGTTTGCTCTTGAAAATGAAGGAACTAAATTCTCAAGAGATCTTTTTGATGTTACAAAACAAATAGACATTATGACAAACGAACTCCAACTTGTTGTAATGAAAACAAGAATGATTAGAATAGGAAAAGTGTTTAACAAATTTCCACGTCTTGTGCGCGATCTATCACGTGATGCCAATAAGCAAATTGAAATAGTTATTAAGGGTGAAGAAACAGAGTTGGACAAAACTCTTATCGAGGAAATTAATGATCCATTAGTGCATCTGGTTAGAAATAGTGTTGATCATGGAATAGAAAAACCAGAAACAAGAATTGCTAATGGCAAAAATCCTGTTGGAACATTAGTCTTATCTGCTGAACACGAAGGTAACAATATCATTATAACCATTGAAGATGATGGAAAAGGTATTGATCCTGAAATCATAAAAGCTAAGGTTGTTGAAAAAGGATTAATCTCTGCTGAAAAAGCAAAAGACTTAACAAGACAAGAAATTTTAAACCTTATTTTTATACCAGGTTTTTCAACTGCTGAAGTAGTTACAAATATTTCTGGCCGCGGCGTGGGTATGGATGTTGTAAAAACAAATATTACCAGGTTACGCGGAATTATTAATATTGAATCAACAGTAGGTGTTGGAACAAAGATAATCATTAAGCTTCCTTTGACACTTGCCATAATTCCTGGAATGATTGTGAAAGTAAAAGAGCAGCCAATTGTTATTCCTTTGAATACAGTGCTTGAAGTATTAAGAGTGCACAGAGAAAATATTTATTCTGTAAACCAAAGACCTGTAATTAAAATGCGAGATAGTGTACTTCCATTAGTTTCCGTTGAAGAAGTTCTATTTGGATTTGAAGAAAACGATGAAAACAAAGTTTGGCAGTATGTTGTAGTTGTTGGTATTGCAGAAAAAAGATATGGAATTAAGGTAGATGGGTTAGTCGGACAAAAAGAAGTAGTAATAAAATCACTTGGAAATTATTTTGGCAAAGTACAGGGTATAGCTGGTTCAACAATTATGGGAGATGGCTCTGTGGTTATGATTGTAGATGTTAATGAATTACTTCATATAGCTGAAAAATAATATGGCAAGGAAAATAAAGGCTGTTGTAGTTGATGATTCTGCTTTTATGCGCAAATCACTTTCGCTAATGTTGGAAAGCACGGGTGAGATAGAGGTTATTGCAACGGCTAGAGACGGTATTGAGGGTGTGGAAATGGTTAAAACTAAGTTTCCAGATATTGTTACAATGGATATTGAAATGCCACGAATGGATGGACTTACTGCACTTCAAAAAATAATGAAGGAGCATCCAACCCCTGTATTGATGGTAAGTTCACTTACAACCGAAGGAGCTAAAGATACTTTAAAAGCGTTAGAATATGGCGCTGTGGATTTTATTCCCAAAGAACTTTCTTACGTTAATGTTAACATCATTAAAATAAAAGAAGATCTTGTTGCAAAAGTAAAAGCAATTGTCAGCCAAAAATCTCTAAGCTTACGATTGCAGAGAATTCAAAACCTTAATGCTAACAAAGGCACCGCACCAGTAGTACCAAGGCAGGATTACTTATCCAAATCAATTCCGCAAATTGGCTATCGCGCAATCGCACTAGGTATTTCTACAGGCGGCCCAATGTCACTTCAAAAAGTTATTCCAAAACTATCCAAGAAATTATCAATACCAATGTTTATTGTGCAGCATATGCCACCCAAGTTTACTAAATCACTTGCAGAAAGATTAAATGGACTTAGTGAAGTTGAAGTTAAAGAGGCTGAAGACAGAGAAATTGTTAGAGGTGGTGTTGTATATATTGCTCCTGGCGGATTTCATATGACTGTTGATAAAACCGGGAACAATCATTCAATGATTTCAATATCGGATACTCCATCCGATACACTTCATCGTCCATCGGTTGATGTAATGTTAAACTCGGTTATAAAAGTTTATAATAAATATGCTCTCGGCGTAATCATGACCGGAATGGGTAGAGACGGCGCTGATGCAATAAAAGAATTGAAAATAAAAGGCGGTTATTCAATCGCACAGGATGAAGATTCTTGTGTGGTTTACGGTATGCCCAAAGCAATTGTAGATTCTGGGTATGCTGATCTGGTTTTACCGCTTGATAATATAGCAAATGCAATAAATAAGGCTTGTGCAATATGAACGATTTAATGGAAGAAGCAATCTTTAACTCAGTTACTTGTAAAAACGGTTCCAGGAAATCTGGTTTAATTAAAGCTGAAGATGTACAGATTTCGGGCAGTTCAAAAATTTGTTTTGAAGAAGATCATGCTGAAGGAATTAAAATTGTTCTTACCAAGGATGCTGAAAACAATATAAAAGAAATAAAATTTATTTGCTCTTGCGGACAGACAAAATCCCTAACATTAGACTACTCTGAGTAATAACTGACAACTGTTTACTTTTAGCCATTCACATTTCAATTTCCCTCAAATAAAAGCGTTTCTGCCTGTTTTCCTGCTGGTACTATTCTTGTCTTTTTGATTATCAAAAAAGATAAAGAATATGCAGTCATCGGGTATAAAATCATTAGAAAAATTTATTGATTACTGTTCAACAAAGAACAAAGTAATAAGTAAAAACATCGCCAACATCGGTACAGAAAATTACAAAAGACAAGATGTTGATTTTAAATCTATTCTTTCTGACAATATGGGCCAGATGAAAGCAACAAATCCAAAACATTTAAAGTTTATTCAAAATGATAAACCTGGGTTTGAAATAACTAAAGACAATTCTCTTGATAATGTTTCAGGTGTTAACAATGTAGATATTGATCAGGAAATGTCAGAGTTAGCTGCTAATTCAATTCAGTTCAGATTTGCATCTAGAAAAATTGGCGATTACTACAGAAACTTACAAAACGTTATTAAAGGCGGAGGTAAATTTTGAAAATAGGAGATAATTTTTTGGGCTTTGGAATAAGCGGTAAAGGATTGAGCATTCAGCGTAAAAAGATGAATCTTATCGCAGAAAATCTTGCCAATGGAAATACTGTTAGAACTGAAGACGGCAAACCAATTAATAGAAAAGTATTAACAGTTAAACAAAAAGATATGCCGTTTAACGATACCTTTAATGATATGAAAAGCACAATAAAACTTGCAGCTACAAACTCAAACCATATTTCCACACCATCAACTTTTGAGTTTAATTCACCGCAAAAAAACGGTTTAGAATTTAATGTTAATGATGATACGACACAGGGTGATATTGTTTACATGCCGGAACATCCAGATGCAAATCAAGATGGTTATGTTCAGCTTTCCAACATCAACACGATAAATGAAATGGTTGATATGATAGCAGCTACAAGAAGTTATGAAGCTAATCTAACAGCATTCAATTCTTCAAAACAAATGGCTAAAGATTCATTAGAGATATAGGAGATTTGTAAATGGCGGTAAGTATGAATTTAATTGGTAATTATTCAGCATATGGATTGAATAATGCTAAAAGTAATAAGACAAATATTAAAAATACTTCATTATTACAGAATGAGAGTATAAATCCGGACGAAAAAAAGTTTTTTGCAGAAATGTATCCGGCAAAACAAAATGAAATTATGGAATATTATTACTACGAACGTTCAGGAAAAATGAGTGGAATTTCTGTAGGAACAAACATCGATAGGAGAGGATAACATGGCTATTGAATCAATTAGCGGCAATCTGCCCTCATTAATAATTAAACAGGATGTTAAAAAAGCGCCTGCAGAAGAGTTTGGAAATTTGTTAACCGATTTTATTGGTGATGTAAACAAATCACAGATTGATGCTTCAAAATCAGCACAAAATTTTATCAATGGCGATCAAATCGAAATACATGATGTGATGATTGCAGGAGAAAAAGCTAAAACAAGCCTGGAACTATTGATGGAAATAAGAAACAAAACAGTTGATATGTATCGTGAATTAACCAGAATGTCTGTATAAACATTATGAGCAAAAAACCTACTGATGCAATGATGTCACTGCTGAATCAACTTTCACTTCAACAGAAAGTATTAATTGGCGGATCAGCAGTTTTAACAACTATACTTTTAATTGTGCTTTTAACTTTTCTAAACGAACCAACATATTCACCATTGTATTCAGATCTAACTTCTGATGATGCGTCAAAAGTAATAGAATTTTTAAACGCGCAAAAAATTCCATATAAGATTGAAGAAAACGGTAAAACAATTCAGGTTCCAAAAGATAAATTGTATGAAACAAGATTAAGCCTTGCGGGTAAAGGTATTCCTACTTCTGGAACAATTGGATATGAACTGTTTGATAAAAGCACTATGGGTATGTCTGAGTTTATGCAAAAACTTAACTACAAACGTTCACTTGAGGGAGAGCTTGCCCGAACAATTCTTGGTATTACTGGAATTGATGGTGTTAGAGTTCACATAGTTTTTCCTGAAAGAACAATCTTTCGAGATGAACAAAAGCAGCCTACAGCTTCAGTTGTGTTAAAGATGAAAGATAACTTTGTTTTACCGCGATCAAGTTCAATGTCAATCGTAAACCTTGTTGCAAGTGCGGTTGAAGGTTTAACCACCAGCTCAATTACACTTATTGATACTAAGGGCAAACTTCTTTGGAAAGAAGATAACGAAAGTTCAATTTCATTCTCCAGCAATAAACAGTATGAAATAAAAAACTCTGTTGAAAGTTATTTAGTTCAAAAAGCGCAAACACTTTTGGATAATATTCTTGGTTACGGAAATTCAATGGTTCAGGTTAATGCCGATTTGAATTTTGACCAGGTTGAAAAGACAATGGAGACCTATGATCCTGAACAGCAAGTTGTTGTAAGTGAACAAACAATGGTTTCCAACAATGCCGGGAAAAGTGTAAGCGATACTACAGCTCAAAACAATCAGAGCAGCACAACAAATTATGAAATTGGTAAAACAATTGAACGTGTTGTACAAGGAAGCGGCAATATTACTCGTTTAAGTATCGCTGCAGTTATAAATGACATACCTAAGGAGGTTCAAAAAGGAGACGTAACTGAAACCGTATTTGAACCTCGCTCGCCTGAGCAAATAAAAAAATTAGAAGAATTAATTAAAAATGCAGTTGGACTTGATGTTGACAGGAATGATCAGATTTCGATTGTTAATCTTCCATTCCAAACGGCTCCTGCAAATGAATTTGTTGAAGAGGGTACAACCTGGTTTGAAGATGCTGATGGAATATCGAATCTGCTTCTGGTTATAATTGCGATTGCAGGTGCTATTTTCTTACTCCGCGGCTTGATGTCTAAACTTAAGAATGAACAAATATTTGTTGGTAATGTTCAACAGGAATATGCATTGCAACCTGCTATGTCACAAAGTATGTCGAGTAGTAAAAAAGTTCCTCAAGTCTTAAATGATATGAGGAAGAAAAAGGAACTATTGCCAATTGGGGATATTGAAGATGAAATATCTGATGAAGCAATTAATAAGAAAAACAGACAGGAAAAAATAAGTAATTACGTTTCCAAAAATCCAACTGAAGCTGCAAAATTAATAAACGCATGGTTACACGAAGATGAGTAATAACGCAAAACAAGAAGCCGTTAGTTATACTGAAATACCAGGAGTTCAAAAAGCTGCATTATTGTTAATTGCTCTAAATATTGAAACAGCCTCAACTGTATTTAAATATCTTGACCCGGAACAGGTTGAAAAAATATCAGCTGAAATTTCGCGTGTTAAAAATATTCCTTCCACAACTGTTGATAAAGTAATGCAGGACTTTTATGATATGGTTACTGCACGCGAGTATGTACTCGAAGGGGGATTGGAATATGCCCAGGCAGTATTGGAAAAATCATTTGGACCCCAAAAAGCTGTTGAAATAATTGATCGCGTAAGAACACTTACAACACTTAAGGGTTTTGATGTTCTTAAGAAAGCTGAATCAACGCAGCTTGTAAATTTTTTAAGCAAAGAGCATCCGCAAACTATAGCATTAATTCTTTGTCACTTAAGCCCGGATCAAACAGCAGAAGCATTAAAAGAATTACCGGAACCATTTCGTTCTGATGTTGCATATAGAATCGCAACACTTGGGAAAGTTTCTCCGCAAACATTGAAGCAAATTGAGAGAGTTGTTGATGAAATGGCTGGTTCAACAATGAGCCAATCAGTAAGTAAAGTTGGTGGAACAAAAACATTGGCAACAATTCTCAATCGTCTTAATGTATCCATGAGTAAAGATATTCTTGACAAGATGGATGGGCGTGACAGTGATGTTGCACTTGAAATCAAAAGATTGATGTTCTTATTTGAAGATATTATAAACATCCAGGATAAAGACATTCAAAAAATTCTTAAAGAAGTTGATAGAAAAGATCTTGCTCTATCATTAAAAGTAACCGATGAAAAACTAAAGAATAAAATCTTTGCAAATATGTCTGAACGTGCGGCTGATCTGCTTAAAGAAGAATTACAGTTTATGGGAATGGTAAAATTAAAAGAAGTTGAAATTGCGCAGGCAAAAATTATTGATGTTGTAAAAAGTCTTGAAGAAACAGGCGAAATTTCCTTGAACTTGCAAGGCGGTAAAGAGGAAGTTTATGTCTGATGTAATTAAGATAAATAAAAGACCTACAAATATTACTGCATATTCTAACGGTGAAACTGTATTTCATACAAGCGAAGAACAGGAAAAAGAAAATTATCAGATTGCATTACACAACCAGTATACAAAGGGTTTTGAAGAAGGCCAGATAACAGTTAAGGAAAAGATTGAACGGGAATTTAATGAGAGACTATTAAAAAAGTATTCTGAACTTAACAATCTAATGTCTGACTTGAATGATAAATCTATTTTGTTGGAATCACAATTTGAACAATTAGTTATGAATGTTGGATTTGTTCTTTCAGAGGCCATTTTGAAAAGAGAAATTGAGAGAGAATCAATATTTAAAGATGTTCTTGATGAATCACTGAAAAAAGTATTAGGTGCAAACGAAATTATAGTACGATTACATCCTAAAGATTATGAATCAATAGTTGTTGACGGCAAATCATTTCAGATGAAGGATTCATTTTCGCAAATAAAATTTGAAAGGGATGATAGAATTGAAATGGGCGGATGTTTTATTGAAAGTGAAATTGGCAATGCAGATGGCAGAATATCATCACAGTTAAATGAATTAAAAAGAAAACTTGACATAGGATTTAATAACCATTGAACTACCAGATGGATCTGACACAACAATACATTGAAAAATATTTAAATCGCATTGGCAATGTTGATTTGATAAAGCTGAATGGTAAAGTAACTGATGTAATCGGTTTGGTCATTGTTTCTGTTGGTCCAAACGTTTCACTCGGAGAAGTTTGTACAATAGTTAATAAAAGCGGCCAGGAAGTATGTAAGTGTGAAGTTGTTGGCTTTCGAGATGGAAAAGTTTTATCAATTGCCCTTGGTGAGGTTCATGAAATATCTCCAAAGTGTGAGATAATTGCCGGCGGAAAGATGTTTACTGTTGGTGTTGGTAAAGAATTACTCGGTAGAGTAATTGATGGACTCGGAAATCCGATCGATGGTAAAGGTGATCTTAAAGTAACTTCATTTCGGTCATTACATCGAGAGCCGCCAAATCCATTGGAGAGAAAAAGAATTAACTCTGTACTTCAGACCGGTGTAAGAGCTATTGATGGTTTACTAACAGTTGGTCGCGGACAAAGAGTTGGAATATTTGCGGGCAGCGGAGTTGGTAAAAGTGTTACACTTGGAATGATTGCAAGAAATACCGATGCTGATGTAAATGTGATTACGTTAATTGGAGAACGCGGCAGAGAAGTTAGAGAATTTATAGAAAAAGATTTAGGCGAGGACGGATTAAAAAAATCTGTTGTTGTTGTTGCAACCAGCGATAAGTCTGCTCTTGTTAGAATGAAAGGCGCTTATATCGGAACTACAATTGCAGAATACTTCCGTGATCTTGGAATGGATGTTTTGTTAATGATGGATTCGGTAACACGATTTGCAATGGCGCAAAGAGAAATTGGGTTAACAATCGGTGAACCGCCAACAACAAAAGGATACACTCCTTCTGTTTTTGCAGCACTTCCAAAACTTTTAGAACGTGCGGGTACAACTGATTCGGGTTCTATCACCGGATTATATAATGTTCTTGTTGATGGTGATGATATGACAGAACCTATTGCCGATGCAGTAAGATCTATACTTGATGGACATATTGTGTTGTCAAGAAAACTTGCTAACAGCGGTCAGTTCCCTGCAGTTGATCCACTTCAAAGTGTTAGTCGTGTTATGCCTGATATAGTTACAAAACAGCATCGCGACAGAACAATAATTTTCAATGAGATATTATCAACTTATAGGGAAGCGGAAGATCTTATAAATATTGGTGCATATGTGAAAGGCAGCAATCCTCAGATAGATCACGCACTAAATAAGATTAGTCATCTTCGTTCATTTCTTAAACAGGATATTTTTGAATCATCAGAATATAACTCAACACTAAAAAGATTATTTGAAATTATAGAACTATAAACATATAGCTGGAACGGAATAAGTAATGTCAAAATTCAGATTCAAATTTGAATCAGTAAGAAAAGTTAAAGAAGCTTTCGAAAAAAAAGCACAGAAGGAACTTGCTCAAATTGATTTGTTTATTACCAAGCATCAAGAGTTAAGACAAAAACTTGAAGATGAAATAAATGACTTGCGAAACTCGGCTTATAAAAAAAGAATGAATGTATCTGAACTACAATTTCTAGGCGGCTATGATTCTGTTTTAAAGCAGCAGCTTGAAATGCAATCTGAAGTTATCAATCAGCTTGAGAAAAAGCGCGTGAAGAAGATTGAAGAAGTTGTTGTTAAAACAAAAGAGAAAAAAATATTAAATCAGCTTGAAGAAACTCATCGGGGAAATTTTTATAAAGATATTAACTCAACTGAGATGAAAAACTTTGATGAGATTGGTGTGCAAAATTTTAATAAGGCAAAAAAATGAAGCAGGGAATAATTTACGGAGGAACTTTTCTTTTTGCGTTTGTAATTATAACTGGATTATTAATCTATCTTAATTCATCATACGAAAATATTTTTCAATTTAATTTTGCCCCAAAATCGTTAGTGCAGTTATCAGATTCTACCAAGACAGATTCATTAAATATTACAGAAAATAAAGAAGCAATTATTGAAGCGGATTCAACAATTGCACAGGATAGCATTTTACTATCATCGTTAGGTGGTATTGAAGCGAATGATTCTATAAAGAATAATAAAACTGATTCAATAAGTATTAAGAGCAATAGTGAAAATCTCACTAAAAAGGGGAATGAAAAGGTTGATACGAAAAACTTAAAAACGGATGTAACCTCAATTCCACCTCCAAATGATAAGCCCGTAACGCAAAATATCGTACAAGGCAAAGAGTACACGGAATGGATTTCAAAAGTTACAAGCATTTATGCAGCAATGGAGCCAAAAAAGGCAGCTAAAATAATTCAAACTTATTCCGATAATGTAGCAAGAGATATTTTATATAATATGAATAAGAAGACAGCGGCAAAGGTTGTCTCTGAATTAAGCCCGGAAACAGCAAATAGAATTTTTAGGTTTGAATGATGTTCATTAATTCGATTTTTTTGCCAAAAAATATTTCGGATCAAACTCTACCAGAAGGTATTGCCGGAAAAATTGGCAATTTTTCTCATTTATTTTCAAATGTTTTCCGTATTGTAAAAGATGAACAGGAAGGAACAGTCCCCTTTCAGCTTGCAAATTTATCTTCGGAATTAACTTCAAATACTCAAAACGAATTGTTAAAAGTTTCTCTTCTTTCTGACAATAAATTAACTCTTGAGAATGCAAACATTTCTATGATTGTTACTGCTTTTCTATCTAAACTTAACCCTGGCGAATTCACAGAAGAATTGGTAGATGCCAATAAAGTTAAGGTTAATGAAAAGGTCCCTAAATATTTTTCTCTGAACAAGAATGAGTTTATTAAACAAATAAAAAATATTATTGATTCTTTAAAAAATAGTGATCAAAAAAGTTTAGAAAATATTGAGATTTCACTTATTGCAAATGGACAATCGATTAAAATTAATCCTTTAACGACAAATATTGTTGATTTAGAAAGATGGGTTACAGAACAATTACAATCTAACACTGATTTCGAAATTCTTGTTAAAAGCGGACAGAAAAAATTAGCCGTTGATGTTGAACCGGTTAAACATGAAGTATCAAAAACTGATAAACCAGTTGAAATAATTTCTGCTAGCGATCAAGAAGTCAATGAAACAGAGATAAACCCTACTCTTAATAAATTTATCGCAAGTTCTACCTCATTTTCAAAAAATATATCTTCAGAGGGAAATGTATTTGAGAATCAATTAAAAGGCTTAAAACAGACTTATGTTAATACAAATGGACAAATAGTTAAACAAGAAGTTCCAACAATCCAATCTGGAATCAGTTCAACGCAATATATAAATTCTGAAAGCATTGATATAAGTAAAGAACCATATTTAAAAGTGTTAACTAAAGAAATGAGAGTTGGGGCCGAATTACAATCAGAAATTAATTCAAGTATAAAATCTGAACTAAATGAAATTTTAAAAAGTAATTATTCAAGTAATGGTAAAATAGAAACACCAAATACTTCTATACCCCAAAGTGATTTGAAGAATAAATCTGTTTCAGATAATCAAAGCGAACTGGTTGCAAAGTCTGAAACGTTTGCAAAAAAGGAAAATGTTTTATCTGATACGAACTTAACACTGAAAAAAGTAAGTTCAGAAAACTTTATTGATACAACGATTAAATCTTTACACAACGAAGTAAAAGTGCAATCTGAGCCATGGCAAGCTGCGGAAAATGCAGAGAATCCAGAAACAGTCAAGCAAACTTCAGACGTGAATGTTAGCGGGAGAAATCAATCAGACTATAAGATAAGTGTTAAATCAAATTTGAAAATCAATTCAGTATTTGTAGAGAAAAATTCTGTTCAAGAAAAAGTTGTTTTAATGGATTTGTTTGAAAAAGCAGAAGTAAATGACATTAAGATAAACGTTCAAAATACTTCTAAAACTGTGTACATAAATTCACCAAAGATCCAGGATGGTTATCAACCTGAACTTAGTTCAGCTAAAGAAAATGTAACTAAGATTCTTGCACCTGAACCAAATGTTGAGGTTAAGAAAGTATTATCAGCTGATCAGGAATTCAAACAATCAAGCATTGAAAACACATCTAATAAAGCTTTTGATGCAGTTAAAGCTCAAAGCAATCCTAAGCTGAGAATTCAACAAGAACTTTTTGTTGAAAGTGAATTTGTTGAGAATGAAGAACCTGTTCTGATAAAAAATGAATCAATCAAAACAACAAATAGTAATCAACAAACTTTAAAAGAGAATACTGTTACTGGATTAAGTACAAAGATAAATATTGATAAAAATAAGTTAGACCGAATCAAAAATCTTACAAATGATTCAGATAAAGCTAAACCTGAAATAATTGCTAATCCTTTGGCAAAAAAAATAATCTCAACAGATATAAAGAACGTTGTTAAAGTAGTTGATGAAAGTTCAGAGGAAACATTAAACAATATAAAGTTTAAGAGCGATGTTACAGAAGACAATAAAAATCCAGTTGCTCTTAAGTCAAACACAATTCATTTAAATAAATCTTCCGAAAAAATAGTGGTTAGTTCAACCAATACTCCAGAGAAAAACGAATCTATTCTAAAAGCAAAAGCTACTGTTGAAAATTTGAGAACAAATTTGAAAGAATTTGCAAGTGATGATGTTAAGCAGGAAAGAGTGTTAAATAATAAGTTCGAAAATAAAAATGTAAAAGTGAATTTTATTCAGAGAAGAGCCTATTCACAAATTCCTCCGCTTGAAGTTATGACAGCTGAAACTGAAGTAAAGACTGTGAAAAATTCTGGGTTGAATCTAGAGACAAACAAGAATGAAATAACTCATTCTGTTGATGAGCCTGTAAAATCAATACAAAATAAGACTGAGCAAAACCCCCAAAATGATAAACAGGTTTGGGTAAAAGTAAGTCTTGAAAAAAATGAGAGGGAAATCGTTAGTGAAGTTAGAAAATCATCACATCAACAAAACAAGATAACAATTGATGCAAATAGCGATGGAATGAAAAAAGATTTTGATCAGAATAGCTTTTCAGAAAAAGAATCTCATGAGAGTCCAAAACAAAAACCACAAGTAGTACAAGTTGAAGCTTCTCAAAACACAGAAATGAAGACTGTTAATCAGAATACTTCTACTCAACAGGATTTTACAGCAGGTCTTAAAACAGAAATTAAGACTGAAAGCAATCCTTTCAAATCGGCCTTTAATTCTGAAGAGACAAAGTTTGGTTCCAGAGCAGCTGAAATGATTGAAAAAGTAAAAGTTATTTCATCCGGTGAGATGATCAGAGAAATTTCTAAAGTTTTGGAAACCGGTGAGAAGCAATCAATAGTATTAAGACTTGTTCCTAAAGAACTTGGGTCTGTTAAAATTATACTAGATACAATTGATAATGTTCTTACAGCAAAAGTGGAAGTTGAAAATGAAACTGTTGGACATATTGTTAGAAATAATGTTGAACAGCTTAAACAAAATCTTTTACAAAGTGGTGTTCATGTAAACTCAATCAACATTTCATATCATAACTCTGATCAGAAACAGCATGGATTTAATAATCAGAAAAGAAAAAATCCCGGATCTTCAACAGAGAATGATATAGAAGAAGTTGATGAAATGATAGTTAGCAAAAAAATGGGCTATAATACTTATGAATATTTGGCATAGGAGATAAGATGGTTGATGGATTATCAAATATAGGTAGTGGATATGGAACGAGTAGTTTAACAAACGGTACGGCTATGGGAAAAGAAGATTTTCTAAAGCTGATGCTTGCTCAATTGCAAAATCAGGATCCAATGAGTCCTATGGAAGGGACTGAGTTTGCATCACAGCTGGCGCAGTTTACATCATTAGAGCAATTGATAAATCTTAATGATTCTATGGACACAAGCATAAATGCAAATTATTTTCTATCTCAATCTATAAACAACACACTTGCAGCAACATTAATCGGTAAGGAAGTTAAACTTAGCGGAAGCTCATTCCAGCATAACGGGCAGGAAAACACAACACTGGGTTACAATTTAAGCACAATGGCAAGCAGTGTAACAGTTAAAATTTATAATGAAAGTGGGCAATTAGTAAAAACAATTGAAAATGCTCCTAAAAATTCCGGAGACAATAAACTTATTTGGGATTTTTCCGATAATGATGGTAATAGTGTACCTCAGGGGAGATACACTTTTAAAGTTGAACCAAAAGATGCTGATAATAACCTGATGTCTTTTTCAACTTATGTTCTTGGAAAAATTGATGGAGTTAAGTTTACAGAAAACGGCACAATGCTGGTAGTAAACGGAGCTCAATATAATCTTTCGGATATAATGGAAATTTATAACTCAGATGATGAAGGGTAAAACAAATGCCGGAAATTAATGGAATAAGCGTTCCGTTTGTTCCCATTGGTGATTACAACGGAACCACACCCCGGATAAAAAGTCCGGGTGATAGTTTTGAATCAATCTTTCAGAAAGAGCTGGAGAAAGTAAAATTTTCTTCACACGCTTTAAAAAGATTGGAAGAAAGAAATATTGAACTAAGTGATGAAGAGATGTCCAAAATCAATACTGCAGTTGATAGAGCAGAATTGAAAGGATCAAAAGATTCACTGGTAATGATGGACTCAACAGCGTTCATCGTCAACATTCCGAATAGAACAGTTATTACTGCTTTGCCGATTGCAGAGAGTAAGGAAAATGTTTTTACGAATATTGACAGCGTAGTTTTTGCAGTATAAATAAAAAATTAATTAACTACGGGCGGGACCTTTTAAGGACGCCCAGTTCAACTGACTGACTGAAGTTGAACGATTAGAACTAAAAACCTTAGGAGGTTAAAATGTCTCTTATAAATTCTCTTTTCTCGGGCGTTTCCGGTCTTCGCAACCATCAAGCAATGATGGACGTAATTAGCAACAATATTGCTAACGTAAATACAATTGGTTATAAAGGATCACGAATCACATTTAGTGATACTTTTAACAAAGTCGTTCGCTATGGTTCTAACCCAACAGAAACCGGCGGCGGAACAAATACATTTCAAATCGGTCTTGGAATGAAAATGAATTCAATTGATCGTAATTGGACTCAAGGTACATTCGAAGGAACCGGCACAACAACAGATCTTGCTCTTCAAGGAAAAGGTTTATTTGTTTTAGATAATAATGGCGAAAGATTTTACTCAAGAGCCGGAGCTTTTATTTTTGATGCAGAAGGTAGATTGGTAAACTCATCAAATGGCGCGATTGTACAAGGTAAAGTTGCAAATGATGAAGGAACCGTGCCTCCCGGAAACTATCTTGAAGATATAATAATTGATTCTAACCTAAGATTACCAGCAGTTGCAACTACAGATATATCCTGGGGCGGCAACTTAGATAGTTCTTCAAGCTTAACAAGATCTGAAGAATATTTACAAACGGGAAACATTAATTCTGCATTATTGGTTGGTGCTTCAGCTACAGATCAGAATACAATTTATGATGAAAACGGTAACGCATATACGTTTGATGTTACATACACAAAGACTGCTGCTGATGCTTATAATATGACTTATCAATTAACAGATTCAACCGGTGCTTTAGTTACCGGACCAACAACCTTAGCGGTTACTTTTGACCCTGCTACAGGTGATATGTTAACAATGGGCGGAGGTGCTCCTGCTGCAATCGGGATTACAAATGCCGCACTTGGAATCAATTTTTCATTTGATCCAACTGCAGTTACACAATCAGCAAATTCAAATTCATTAGCATCCAATGTTGATGATAACCGTGATCCAACTATCGTTACAGGTTCTGTAACAATATTCGATTCATTAGGATCAGCACATACTTTAACATTAAAGTTTACAAAAACCTCAAACAATAATTGGAACTGGAGCACAAGTGTTCCTGCTGCTGATGGTACCCTTTCAGGAAATACTGGAACAATTTCTTTTAATCCTGATGGTTCTATAAATGCAATTTCTCCAAACCCACCGGTAGTTACATTTACCCCAACTGGTGGTGCAAGTTCTCAGAACGTAGTTTTAAGTTTGGGTGATAATTTTACTGGTATAACACAAACATCATCAAGTTCAGTTGTATCTGCTTTAACTCAAAACGGTTCTTCCGCAGCTTCATTATCAAACATAAACATTGATCAATACGGATACATAGTTGGTGTGTTCTCAAATGGACAATCAAGACAACTTGCACAGATACTTGTTGCAACATTCCCAAACTTAAACGGAATGATTAGTGTTGGTGATAATATGTTTACGGTTTCTGCAAACACAGGTGATCCATTGATCGGTGCACCTGGTGAATCAACCGGAACAACAATTCAATCCGGTGCTCTTGAACAATCTAATGTGGATTTATCAGAAGAGTTTACAAGAATGATTGTAGCACAACGTGGATTCCAATCAAGTGC
>CALLZX010000161.1 GCA_937858935.1 uncultured Ignavibacteriales bacterium
GATCATTGCAAGAATATTTTTTGCAACAGCAACTTGCCCGGGAAATGGTCTTAACTTATGTATTCTTAAATCAAAAGCATTATCTGTTCCACGCAATGTTTCGTGCGATAATGCTCCGGCAATATCTGCAATCTTTTCAAACCGTTTTGCTTCAATACAAATGTAGGATGCAAATGCAGTCATCATTTGTGTGCCGTTGATTAATGCTAAACCTTCCTTAGCTGCAAGCTTAACCGGAGTTAATCCAAATTTCTTTAGTGCAACTGATGATTTTAAAACTTTTACTTTATGCTGATCATCTTTCATCACATCTTTATAAATCTGCGCTTCGCCTTTGCCAATCATTGCGAGAACAAGATGAGAGAGAGGTGCAAGATCGCCGCTTGATCCAACAGAACCTTGTGATGGAATAACGGGAATGATGTTGTTGTTAATCATTGCAATTAAAAGTTCAAGAGTTTCAAGTCGAATTCCGGAATGCCCGCTTGCAAGCGCATTAACACGAAGCAGGATCATTATCTTAACAATAAACGGAGGAAGCGGATCACCGACTCCGGTTGAGTGACTAACAATTAAATTTTCCTGAAGCTTTTCAATATCCTTTTTAGAGATTGAAACATTTGCAAACTCACCGAAACCGGTTGTAACACCGTAAATTACTTTGCCTTCATCAACCCATTTATCAATAAGCTTTCGTGCTTTTATTACATTTTTTTTTGATTCGTTTGATAGAGAAACAATTGGATTGTCTTTTAAGAAAAATTCTATTTTATCTAGTGTTAGCGATTTGCCATCAACAATTAGTTTTTTACGAGCCATGAAGTATCTTCTTTATTTTTTCTGAGTTTTGTTTACTTGTTTTGTAATGGATTTTAATTCCCTTTTCATCATAATCTATTTTTAGAACTTCAGCTAACGAATGAATCTGAGAAACTTTCTTTGAATCAGTTAACTGCAATTTAATTTTTGCTTCAACAAACTGGTCTTCTATAATATCATTCAACAAAGACTTTAATGCGGAAATATTCATTCCACGCATCGCAGAAATCAATATGCTTTCTTTGTGAGTATTACGAATAAAATCAATTTTAGATTTATCTTTAATTAAATCAATTTTATTAAATATTCTAACAACTTTTTTATCAGCACTTCCAAATTCTTTTAGTGTATCTTCAACAACCTTTATATGATCCTCATAAAATGTATGCGAAACATCCACAACATGAAATATTATGTCTGCTTCTCTGACTTCGCTTAATGTACTTTTAAATGATGCAATAAGCTGCGGTGGTAGCTTTCGAATAAATCCCACCGTATCGCTAATC
>CALLZX010000162.1 GCA_937858935.1 uncultured Ignavibacteriales bacterium
AGACTGCAATAGCACCGACTAATTCAGGTGCGAGTTTTGAAGCAAGAAATATTGCGGTTGGTCCATCTGCTCCACCAATTATACCGATTGCTGCAGCCTGTTCAGGTAGAAATCCTAAGAATAAAGCAATCATATAAGCACCAAATATACCAAGCTGTGCTGCTGCACCCAGAAGCATAAGCTTTGGATTAGAAAGCAGCGTAGAAAAATCCGTCATCGCACCAATACCTAAAAATATTAATGGCGGATAAACTCCTTTTAGCACTCCAAAGTATAAATAACCCATAACGCTGCCCGGCTCATAAATACCGATTTGAAGATTGGCACCTTGTAGGAAAGGTATATTGCCGACTAACATTCCAAATCCAATTGGTACTAAAAGAAGCGGTTCATATTCTTTAGCGATCGCCAGGTAGATAAAAACCAGTCCTACTATCAACATTACAACATGCCCTATAGTAAAATTCGGAAATGCCGTATATCGGAAGAACTGATCAAAACCATGAATCATAAATTCGAATAGTTGTTCCATCATCAGGCTCCGATTTCGATAAGAACATCGCCTTCAAGTACGGAATCGCCGGTTTTTACTTTTATGGATTTAATAACACCATCTTTATCAGCGTTAATGTTATTTTCCATCTTCATTGCTTCAAGCATAAGAAGTTTTGTCCCAACTTTAACTGTGTCGCCTTCTCTAACATTCACTTCCAGAATAACACCTGGTAGAGGGGATTTTACGTAGCCAACACCTTTAGGTGCACCCGGTGCACTGGTCTTCTGCTGTGATGGAGTGGTATCAGTAGATGGTACTGCAACCGATCTTACAAGTTTTGGAGTTTTGCTTTGGGCAATTACTTTATCGACTTCAACTTTATATGTTGCGCCATTAACTTCTACTTCAGCAATGTTTTCTTCAATGTTAACAATGTGAACATCGTATTTGTTGCCTTGAATTGTAAACTTAAATTTTTTCATAACTTTATTTCTCTGTTATCTTGAAAATTGTCTTAATCCGTATATTTTAGAACTCCACGGTGAGTAAGTTCTTGATGTTTGATTTATAGTTAACACCGCGTCTTCTTTATCATGCATTTCAGAATAGTAAAGATGCAGTGCCATTGCAATAGCAGCATTCACTTCACCTGAAATAGATAAATCTTCTTTGATCTCAATTACTTTTCCTTCTCGTCTTAAAAGTTTTTTAACATTTATCTGCAGTACTTTTGTGAGATTAAAGAATATGATATAGAGAAGTAATAAGGCAACAAAAACAACTACATATCCGATAACAGTCATTCCTATTCCAAAAGGATCCAGTTTAAGAAACAGTTCAGAGTTGTGTTTTATTACCGCCTTTGAAGAATCGACTGCTGCTTGCTGTTGTAATAATCCTAAAAACATTTTTTATCCTTTCTTATAGTGGTAGATTGGAATGTTTTTTAGGCGGATTTACATCCTTCTTTGTTGCAAGTGATTGCAATGCACGAATTACTCTAAACCTTGTATTTCTTGGTTCGATAACATCATCGATATAACCATACTTTGCTGCTACATAGGGCGTTGCAAATTTCATTCTGTAATCTTCTTCACGTTCTTTTACAAATTTTATTCTTTCTTCAGGGTCAGAAATCAATTGTAACTCTTTTTGATGAAGAACTTCAATTGCACCTTTTGGACCCATCACTGCAATTTCAGCACCCGGCCATGCGTAATTAATATCACCACGTAAATGTTTTGAACTCATTACATCATAAGCCCCGCCGTATGCTTTACGAAGGATTACAGTTACTTTTGGCACTGTGGCTTCTCCATATGCATATAAAAGTTTTGCACCGTGAATAATAATTCCACCGTACTCTTGTGTTGTTCCAGGTAAGAATCCAGGAACATCTACAAATGTTACGATGGGAATATTAAACGCATCACAGAATCTAACAAAGCGTGCAGCTTTACGTGATGAATTAATATCAAGTACGCCGGCTAAGTAGCTCGGCTGATTAGCCACAATACCAACGGGCATTCCGTTAAATCTTGCAAAGCCTGTAATAATGTTTGGAGCGTAGTGTCTTTGTATTTCTAAAAATTCATGATGATCTACGACTGCGTGAATAACATCTTTAACATCATAAGGTTTATTTGTTGCTTCTGGTATCAATGAATTAAGTGCATCTTCAAGTCGATCTATTGGGTCATCGCAAGGAAGTAATGGTGGATCTTCTAAATTGTTTTGCGGTAAGTAACTTAAAAGTTTTCTTATTAATTGTATTCCTTCTTCTTCACTATCTGCTACAAAATGTGTAACACCTGATTTTGCACCATGAACCATTGCACCACCAAGTTCTTCTTCAGTCACAGTCTCACCGGTTACAGTCTTTACAACTTTTGGTCCCGTAACAAACATATAACTTGATTTGTTAGACATGATAATAAAATCAGTGAGAGCAGGGGAGTAAACTGCACCACCAGCACAAGGGCCGAATACTGCTGAGATCTGAGGAATAACTCCTGATGCTAAAATATTTCTTTGAAAAATATCTGCATATCCGCCAAGCGATTTAACACCTTCCTGAATACGAGCACCACCGCTATCATTTATTCCGATAACGGGTGCGCCAACTTTCATAGCTTTATCCATTACCTTACAAATTTTTTGAGCATACATTTCAGATAATGAACCGCCGAATACAGTAAAATCCTGAGAGAAAACATATACTAATCTTCCATCAATTGTTCCGTACCCTGTTACAACTCCATCTGATAAGTATGATTCTTTATCTAAGCCAAAATCAATACTGCGATGACAGACGAACATATCGAATTCTTCAAAGCTGCCTTCATCAAGTAAAAGTTCTAATCTTTCTCTTGCAGTTAGCTTTCCTTTTTTGTGCTGAGATTCGATACGCTTTTCACCACCGCCAAGCTTAGCTTGTTGACGAAGCGACATCAACTCTTTTATTTTATCTTGCATTGCCATTTTGTTTACCTGTAAAATATATTTTATATAGTATAGAGCTTATTAATTTCTATTCCGGTTTTTCACAAAGTTCTGTTAACACACCAAATGTAGATTTAGGATGGAGGAAAGCGATATTCAATCCTTCAGCACCCTTGCGGCCTTTTTCATCGATAAGATTTACATTTTTTGATTTTACTTCTTCAAGAGAGTTTTGCAATCCGTTTACTGCAAATGCAAGGTGATGTATTCCTTCACCTTTTTTTTCTATAAATTTTCCGATTGGTCCATCTGGTGAAGTTGACTCGAGTAATTCAATTTTTGTTTGTCCAACCATAAAGAAAGCAGTTTTAACTTTTTGATCAGCAACTTCTTCTAGGGCATAACACTTTAAACCAAGTACGCCTTCATAGTATTTTATTGCTTCATCAATATCTTTAACTGCTATCCCGATATGTTCTATGTGTGAAATGTTCATTTTAGTTATTCTTGATTATTAATTAATGTGAAATAATTCAAATCGCTGCACTTTTGCAAAGTTAATGCCATCATCAATTATTCTGAGGAAATTGAGTTTAATGTTAATAGATCAATTTGACAATTGTTAATCAATTCTTATTTAGAATAATGAAAAACGTTATTTCTTAGTAGTGAGAAATAACAGGTTTAATTAAAGTTAATCATTCTTTCTATTGAGTTAAAAGCATAGAAAAAAAGTTATTACAAGTTTCTTGCAATAAAAAATCATTTTCTCTATTTTTACACGCTAATTTTAGAAGAAATCAAACTACCAGTGATTTCTTTTGTAATGGGTATGCCGGGATGGCGGAATTGGTAGACGCACAGGACTTAAAATCCTGTGTCCCGATTGGGACGTGCCGGTTCGACTCCGGCTCTCGGTACTATAACTTAATTAGCAATTAAAAATTCTTAATTATACATTTTTAATTCTAAATTGTTAATTGAATTGGGCTCTTAGCTCAGTTGGTTAGAGCGTCTGCTTGACGTGCAGAAGGTCAAAGGTTCGACTCCTTTAGAGCCCACGAATCGAATCAAACATCGGAGTTTTCTCCGATTTTTTTTATGAAAATAAAATATGAATAAAATTAAAATAACATTTCCGGATGGAGCAGTTAAAGAATTTGATAACGGTACTACCGGTTACCAAATTGCTCAATCTATTTCTAATAGATTGGCAGATGATGTTCTCGCTGTAAAGTTTAATGATACAATTAAGGATTTGCACAGAGCAATTACAGAAGATGGAAGTGTTAAGTTTTTAACCTTTGATGATATTGAAGGTAAAGAAGTTTACTGGCATTCGTCTTCACACTTGATGGCTCATGCTGTTCAGGATATATTTCCAGAGGCAAAGTTTGGTGTTGGTCCTGCGATAGATGCTGGATTCTATTACGATATCGATATCAATACTCAGCTGTCGGAAGATCATTTAAAGCAGATTGAAGATAAAATGATTTCACTTTCAAAATCTGATACTAGATTTGAGAGAGAAGAATTATCTCAAGAGGAAGCGATTGAGTTTTTTAAAGTAAAAGGGGATCAATACAAAGTTGAACTTCTTTCTGAAATGGATGAGACTAAGGAAAAGATAAGTATTTATAAAGAAGGTTCATTTACCGATCTCTGCCGCGGACCGCATTTGCCAAATCCAGGTAAGATAAAGTTTGTTAAGCTGCTTAACATTTCCGGTTCTTATTGGCGTGGTGATGAGAAAAATAAACAGCTTCAGAGAATTTACGGTATAACTTTTCCTAAAAAGAAAATGCTGGATGATTATCTTTTTATGCTTGAGGAAGCTAAGAAAAGAGATCATCGTAAACTTGGCAAAGCATTGGATCTATTCAGTGTGCACGAAGAAGCCGGTGCTGGTTTGATATACTGGCATCCAAAAGGGGCACGGATAAGATTAGAAGTTGAAGACTTCTGGCGTAAAGCGCATTTAGAGAATGGATATGAGTTATTGTATTCACCGCATATGGGTAAAAGCTGGTTGTGGGAAACAAGCGGACATTTAGGATTTTATAAAGACAGTATGTATGCGGGAATGAAAGTAGATGAACAGGACTATTACATCAAACCTATGAATTGTCCTTTTCATATTATGATCTATAAAACTCATTTGCGTAGTTATAGAGATTTACCTTTACGTTGGGCCGAATTAGGAACTGTTTATCGATATGAAAAAAGCGGTGCACTCCATGGTTTACTACGTGTAAGAGGATTTACGCAAGATGATGCGCATATTTTCTGTACCGATGATCAGATGGAATCCGAGATTATAGAAGTAATTCGTTTTGCAAAATATGTGCTGGGCTCTTTTGGTTTTACTGAGATGAATTATTATTTATCAACAATGCCTGAAAAAGCCGTTGGCGAACCAGAATTATGGCACAAAGCTGAGGATTCATTAAAGAAAGCTTTAGAAAAAGAAAACTTGTCTTATGAAGTTGATGAAGGCGGCGGTGCTTTTTACGGACCAAAGATCGATATAAAAATTAAAGATGCACTTGGACGTGAATGGCAATTAAGTACAATACAATTTGATTTTAATCTGCCAGAACGATTTGGAATGACTTACATTGGAGAAGATGGTAAAGAGCATAGACCTTTTATGGTTCATCGTGCTTTACTTGGTTCAATAGAAAGATTTTTTGGTATTCTGATTGAACATTATGCCGGAGAATTTCCATTATGGTTAGCACCAACGCAGGTTGCAATTGTACCTGTTTCACAGAATTATATTGAATATGCTGATTCTGTGGCTAAAGAGTTAAGAAAAGCTGGAATTCGATATGAAGTTGATGAAAGAAACGAAAAGATAGGTTACAAAATACGTGATTGGGAGATGCGAAAAGTATCTTATATGTTGATAGTTGGTGAAAAGGAAAAAGAGGCCGGTGCAGTTTCTGTAAGAAAACACAAAGAAGGTGACCAAGGTTCTTTGGCTTTATCAGAATTTATTGATAAAATTGCATCAGAAATTAAAAATAAAGTTTAATCATAATTAGAGAGGTCTCGCATCGCTGGGAAACAAACAGTCCGTATAAATGAAGAAATTAAAGCTGCTAAGGTTAGAGTTATAGATGTTGATGGCTCGCAATTAGGTGTGTATACAGTTAGAGATGCAATTAGATTATCTGAAGAAAGGGGACAAGATCTTGTTGAAATAGCCCCGCAGGCAGTACCTCCTGTTTGTAAGATTATCGATTTTGGTAAGTTCAAATACGAACAGCAAAAACGTGAAAAGATTCAGAAAAAAAATCAGGTTGTATCTATTCTTAAAGAAATCAGGATGCATCCAAATACTGATGTTCACGATTTTGACTTTAAAGTTAAGCATACAATAAATTTTCTTGAAGAAGGAAATAAAGTAAAAGTAAGTGTTATGTTTAAGGGTCGTGAAATGGCCTACACAGCACAGGGCGAAGAATTGTTAACAAGATTTATTGAAAAATTGGAAGACGTTGCTAAAGTAGAGTCTCCAATTAAACTTGAAGGAAGGAATATGGCTACCATATTAGTTCCTCAATCTAAAAAAGCAAAAAAAACAAATAAGCCAGGATAAAAAATGCCAAAAATGAAAAGCAATCGTGGTGCTTCTAAATCATTTAAGAAGACTGCATCAGGAGGTTTTAAAAGAAAGAAAGCTTACAAAAGCCATATTCTAACTTCTAAAACTACAAAAAGAAAAAGAAGTTTGAGAAAAGGCACATTGGTAAGTGATGCCGAACAAAAACGTGTACGGATAATGGTACAATAATAGAGAAGGATAAAAAATGCCAAGATCAAAAAATAAAGTTGCTTCGCATAGAAGAAGAAGAAACCAGCTAAAGCGTGCAAAAGGTTACTGGGGAAATCAGGGTAACGTTCTAACCGCTGCAAAAAATGCAATTGATAAAGGTTTAGGCCACGCTTACAGAGATAGAAAACTTAAAAAGAGAGTTTACAGATCGCTTTGGATAGTACGTATAAATGCTGCTGCAAGAACTAACGGTACAACTTATTCCAGACTGATAGATGCGCTTAACAAAAAAGGTGTTGATATCAATAGAAAAGTACTTGCTAGTTTAGCTGCTGAAAATCCAACAGCTTTTTCTGAAGTAGTTAAATTTTCTATTAACTAATTTTATACCCTCTTCGGATTTGTTACATTTTCATCCGTCGAGGGTATTTTCTATTTAAATAAATCTTATGCTAGATAAAAACATTACAGAAATAAAAGAAAGTTTTTATACAGATATAAAATCGGTTTCTTCAATAAAAGATGTTGAAGAATTACGTATAAAATATTTTAGTAGAAACGGACTTGTATCACAACTTTTTGAAGATCTTAAAGATGTTGTGAAAGAAGAAAAACCTATACTTGGCAAGAAATTAAATCTGTTAAGAAATGAAGTTTCAGCTTATTTTGAAGAAGTTAAAGAAAGAATTTCTTCAAGTAATTCAAATAAAGAAAATAAAATTGATCTTACTCTACCCGGAAAAGAATTTATAGTTGGAAGTAAACATATTCTCACTCAAACTTTAGATGAGATAAAATCAATCTTTAAAGGATTAGGATTTTCTGTTGCTAATGGTCCTGAGTTAGAATCAGATTATTACAATTTTGAATCACTAAATTTTCCTGCTGATCATCCTGCAAGAGATATGCAGGATACTTTTTTTGTAAGTAAAGAATTTTTATTGCGTACTCATACAACTCCTGTACAAATCAGATTAATGGAAAAACAAGCTCCGCCGGTTCGTGCTATTATGCCAGGCAGAGTATATCGTAATGAAGCAGTAAGTGCAAGAAGCTATTGTATGTTCCACCAGGTTGATGGAATTTATGTTGATACCGATGTTACATTTGCAGAATTAAAAGGTACATTAGTTTCATTTGCAAAACAGTTTTATGGTTCGGATTTAAAATATCGTTTCCGTCCAAGTTTCTTTCCTTTTACTGAGCCGAGCGCTGAGATGGATATAACCTGTTATTTATGTCATGGTAAAGGCTGTAAGATTTGTAAGAATTCAGGCTGGTTAGAAATTCTTGGCTGTGGAATGGTAGATCCAAATGTTTTCAAGTTTGTTAATTATGATTCAGAAAAATATACAGGTTACGCTTTTGGAATGGGAATAGAAAGAATCGCTTTGTTGAAATATGGAATTACAGATATAAGAATTTTCTTTGATAATGATTTAAGATTCTTAAAACAGTTTTAATGCGGAAATAAGAAAATGAAAATTTCACTTAGTTGGATAAAAGAATTTGTTGATCTTAGCAAAATCAGCACTGAAGAAATAGTTTCTCAATTAACTATGTCTGGATTAGAAGTTGAAGATGTTGTTGATCAATCAAGTTTGTATAATAATTTTATTGTAGGATTTGTTAAGGAAACTGAAAAACATCCAAATGCTGATAAGCTAACAGTCTGTAAAGTGTTCGATGGTAAAGATGATTTGCAGGTTATTTGTGGCGCAGCAAATGTAAAAGCAGGACAAAAGATTGTCTTCGCTCCAATCGGGACACAAATACCAAATGGAAATTTTGTAATTAAAAAAGCTAAGATTCGTGGCGTTGAATCAAACGGAATGATTTGCGCTGAAGATGAATTGTTATTGAGCGATGATCATTCTGGAATAATGGTTTTAGATGATAATTTTGAAGCAGGAAAACCAATAACTGAAACACTAAATCTTAACGATGTAATATTAGAAATTGCAATTACACCTAACCGGCCGGATGCTCTTTCACACATTGGAGTTGCAAGAGATTTAGCAGCTTTGTTTGATCGTGATTTGATCTTACCTGAAATTAAAGCTGATGAAACTAGTGAAGATGTAAATAGATTAGCTTCAGTAGTTATTGAAGATGAAGTTAACTGTCCTCGTTACATTGCCAAAGTTGTAAAAGATGTTCAAATAAAAGAATCACCGAAGTGGTTAAAAGATAGATTAGAAAAAATTGGTTTAAGACCAAGAAATAACATCGTTGATATTACTAATCTTGTTTTGCACGAATGCGGACAGCCTTTGCACGCATTTGATCTTGATAAACTTAACGATAATAAAATTGTTGTAAAGAGCACGAAAACAGAATCTACTTTTACAACCCTCGATTCCAAAGAAAGAAAACTTCCATTAAATACTTTGATGATCTGCGATGGAAGCAGGGAAGTTGCAATTGCAGGAGTTATGGGTGGTGAAAATTCTGAAATAACAGAAACAACAAAAAATATTTTAATTGAAAGCGCTTTCTTTCATCCATCAAGCATAAGAAAAACTTCCAAAACTTTAGGATTAAGTACAGATGCTTCATATCGATTTGAAAGAGGCACTGATCCAAATATTACAAAATACGCTGCTGAAAGATGTGCACAACTTGTATCAGAATTAGCTGATGGAAAAATTGCAAATGGAATTATTGATGTTTATCCAAGTGTAATTACTCCCAGAGAAATTCAATTAAGATTTTCCAGAACTACAAAAATTCTTGGTTATGAAGTTGCTCCTCAGAAGATTAAAAATATTTTATCACGATTAGGTTTAGCTATAAAAGTCCTGGATGAAGATAAGTTATTGGTTTCAGTCCCAACATTTCGTCCTGATATTGAACGTGAAATAGATTTGATTGAAGAGATTGCCAGAATAAATGGATATGATAATATTCCTACCGTTTCTAAAATCAACATTACTCTTGAAAAGAAAACTGATGAAACAGACATTGATGAAAAGATAAGACAGACTGCGACTGCACTTGGATTTTTTGAAATGATAAACAATCCTTTACAATCTGAAAATGAAGCAAAATTAACTGGGAAACCAATTAAGATTGCAAATCCATTAAGTGCTGATATGGAATGTCTTAGAACATCTTTGATAACAGGAGCTTTAATCACAATCTCTAAAAATATCAGACAAGGCGTTAGAGATTTAAAACTTTTTGAGATTGGCAACTCCTTCAAACGGATAAGTGATGAGGAAATAAGGAACTTCTCTGATTTTACTGAAAGACAGAATCTACTGCTCATTATTAGCGGGAAAGAAGAAATTAAGGGATGGAATACACAAGAAAAAGACTCAGATTTTTATCTGCTTAAGGGATTGATAGATTCATTTTTAAGCAAAATATCCCTTGACAATGTTTTAATTGATTCATATTATTCGACTGTAAATGAAATTTACGCCTATCACTTAACAAAAAGCTTTAAAGAAACAGAGTTAGGGAGAGGCGGAAAATTAAATGATGAAGTTCTTAAACAATTTGATATCAATCAGGATGTTTACTGTTTTGAGTTTGATTTATCGGCATTAAAGGCAGTTCGATCAAATCCAAATACATATATTGATCCATTAAAGTATCCAAAAATCATTAGGGATTTTGCTTTTATTTTGGATAAGTCAGTTAAATATCTTGATGTGAAAGAGTTCATTAAAAAGAAAAGTTCACAACTTCTTAAGGCAGTTTCTGTATTTGATGTATTTGAAAGTGATTCGCTTGGAGCAGATAGAAAAAGTTTAGCATTTACTCTTGAGTATTATGATGAAAGCAGAACTCTTACAGAAGATGAAGTTGAGAAAGATTTTAACAATTTAATTGCACTTGTGACCAAAGAGTTTAACGCTCAATTAAGAGGAAAGTAGTTGGTTGATTTAGCAAAATACGATTCAATAATTCATGATCTTTCTGCCATTGAAGCAGAAATTGCCACAATGGGCAATAAGCTTAAAGATACTGAAGAGAGAAAAACAGAATTAGAAATCCAGGTGGCAAAACTGCGGCAGGATAATTCATTTTTACAGAAAAAAATTATTGAATTGGAACAAGAGATTTTGTTATCCAAACAGGATGAAGAGGGTAACATATTTAATACATTAAATACCAAGGAGAAGGAAAATTTAAAGCTAAAGTTACAGGATATTATTTCTAAAATTGATTTTCACTTAAGTTCATAAAAATAGTTCATATAAATAAAATGATTGTTTGATGGTGTAGATAATTCAATGACTGATAAAAAGAAGCTAAAAATAAAAATCTTTGATAAAGAGTATTCTCTACTAGTAGAAAATGAAGAGATAGCAAAAGAGCTGGCTATTTATGTTAATAAAGTAATGGAAGAAACGAAAGACGAATTACCTGATCAGCCTGCTCAGACTATTGCTATAATTGCTTGTTTAAATATTGCCTACGATTTATTTATAGAAAAAAATAAAAACCGGGAATTCCTTATCCAGGCAACTGATAAAATAAAGAGAATAAAGCTTCTTCTTAAAGAACCTGAAATGTCTGACCCATCTTAAAAGATTACCGCACTGCCGTTTTTTAATGAAAAACTAACAGTTGAATTAATTAGGGTTTGCGAACTTCGGAGCGTATTACAGGCCTCACCTCGATTTATCGAGGATTCTGACCTTGTGTTGGAGCAGTGGAAGTAAAAAGCTTTCGAGCGCGTTCCCACCGTGCTTAAATAGGGTTTTTCCTATTAGCCGCGGCAGTGTCGGTTTATAATTCTAAATACAGTACGGAGGAAAATGATGGATTTGATAATTATAATACCAATGGTTGCGGTTCTTTTACCATTGTTTGCTTGGTTAGGATGGTTTTTTAATTCTAAGTTTGGAAAAAACAGTATAAATGCAGCTGCTGAAAAATCTGAAACGATGATTCAGGATGCAAAAAAAGAGGCTGCAAATCTAAAAAGAGAGAAACTTCTTGAAGTAAAAGACGAGTGGTACAAAAAGAAAATTGAGTTTGATACTGAAGTAAATCAGAAAAAACAAAAGCTTTCTAATCTTGAAAAACAACTTCAGCAACGAGAAGAGAGTAGCGAAAAGAAATTTGAACTTGTTCTGCAAAAAGAAAAAGAGTTAAGGAAACTCGAAAAGCAGGTTCAGGATGCAAAAGTTAGCCTAGATGAAAAAACTATTGAGATTAAAAAACTTGAAGTTGAGCAGAATGATAAGCTTGAAAAAATATCAGGTTTAACATCTGAAGAAGCTAGAAAAATGCTCGTTGAAAATTTAGTTAATCAGGCAAAAATAGATGCTTCGCAAACTATAAAAGAAGTGCACGATAGAGCTAAAGCAGATGCTAAAAAAGAAGCTCAGAAAATAATCGTTCAGGCAATACAAAGAACTGCTGCTGATTATTCCATTGAAACTACCGTTTCAGTTGTTCAAATTCAGAATGACGAGATGAAGGGGCGAATCATCGGTAAAGAAGGACGAAACATTCGTGCTTTTGAATCGGCCACCGGTGTTGATGTTATTGTTGACGACACTCCCGAAGCTGTTATCCTTTCTTCATTTGATCAATTCAGAAGAGAAATTGCTAGAATCTCATTAGAAAGATTAATCTCTGATGGAAGAATTCATCCTGCAAGAATTGAAGAAGTGGTAGAAAAAGTATCTGCAGAACTTGAAGAAGAAATTCAACGTGAAGGCGAGAATACAATACTGCAGCTTGGTTTGCATAATATGCATGGCGAGTTAGTTAAACACATAGGGAAGATGAAGTATCGATCCAGTTATGGACAAAATCTTTTACAGCACAGCGTTGAAGTTGCATATTTAACTGGTATTATGGCTGCTGAATTAGGGCTGGATCCGGTTATGGCTAAACGAGCAGGATTGCTTCACGATGTTGGTAAGACAGTTGATAAAAGTATCGAAGGCCCTCACGCATTGCTTGGTTATGATTTAACCAAGAAGTATAAAGAACATGCTATAGTTGTTAATGCAGTTGGATCGCATCATGAAGATATTGAAATGGAACATCCTATTGCTGCACTTGTACAATCTGCAGATGCTATCAGCGGTGCAAGACCAGGTGCTAGACGAGAGCCGCTTGAAAGTTACGTAAAACGATTAGAGAATTTAGAACAACTTGCAAAATCATTTGAAGGCGTTGCAAAAACTTATGCAATACAGGCAGGCAGAGAGGTTAGAGTTGTTGTTGAACACGATAAAGTAGATGATGCGAGTGCTGACAGATTAGCAAGAGAAATAGCGCAAAAGATTGAAGAAGAGATGGATTATCCAGGACAGATTAAAGTTGTTGTTATACGTGAAGTTAGAAAAATTGGGTACGCAAAATAATTTTTAGTAAAACTTTGTTCTTTTAATGAATGTCACACTGAGATTATCGAAGTGTGACTTTTTTATTTACAGCCATCTTTAGGCAGTCCACGGCGGCGGACAGGATGGCATAAATTAAAATACAAATTATGAAAATAGCAATAACAGGAAACATTGGTTCGGGTAAAAGTACTTTTTCAAAGTTTGCTGAGGATGCAAAATATCCGTTACTTAAAGCTGATGACATTTCTAAATCAATATTAGAGAATGACGAAAAAGTTTATGCTCTAGTAGTAAAAGAATTTGGCGATAAATCATTTAAAAATAAAAAACCAGATACCAGTTATTTAGCAAGAATTGTATTTAGTGATCCGGTTAAACTGCAGAAATTAGAATCTATTCTTCATCCAAGAGTAATTGAAAATATTGATAAATCAATTTCTGAATTACAAAAAAAAAATAAGATCGTTTTCTTAGAGGCTGCTTTGGTTTATGAAGCTGATATGGAAAAAATGTTTGATTACGTAATTTTGATTACTGCTCATAGAGAATTAAGATTGGCAAGAAAGATCTCATCGGGAATTACCGAAGCAGATTTTTGTAAGCGTGAGGCAAATCAAATTCCTGAAGAAGAAAAAAAGAAACGTGCTGATTTTATATTTTCTAACGATTCCTCAATAGAAGATTTGAAATCAAAATTTAATCTGCTTCTTATTACACTTGGAATTACTTAGAGATTGCGAATCTCCGATTTATTGGGGAGAGGCAATCTATAAAGCTATTGTGAAGTAATTTTGAGATTGCTTGGCTCGAATACTCATTCGCAACAACTTCAATATTAAAAATCTTTTTTATTCCATCAATAAAATACACTAAATTTGGAAAGCAATTTTAAAGGAGTTTGTTGTGGACGCTTTCAATAATCTTATCGTTCGTGTAGTTCAACTAATGCCAAAACCGGTAGTTGGATTCTTTTCTAAAAAATATATCGCTGGTGAAACACTTCAGGATGCAGTTGACTTTGTAAAAAAATTAAATTCAAAAGGTATTTATGCAACAATGGATGTTCTTGGTGAATCGGTTGCAAATAAATCTGAATCAATAAAATGTAAGAATGAAGCATTGGAAGTTTTAGAAGCTATCGAAAAAAATAAATTGATGGCTAATCTTTCAATCAAACCAACACAAATGGGTTTAGCAATTGATGAGCAGTTTGCTTACGAACAAATTCTTGAACTCGTAAAAAAAGCTGACGAATATAAAAACTTTGTTCGCATTGATATGGAAGACTCACCGTTTACTGATAAAACAATTAATCTTTACAAAAGAATTTATGCAGATTACAAAAATGTTGGTGTTGTAATTCAAGCTTATATGAAACGTTCGATTAATGATGTAGTGTCACTAAATAAAATTGGAACTAATTACAGACTGTGCAAAGGTATTTATGTTGAACCTGCAGCTATTGCTTATAAGGGCAAGCAGGAAGTGCGGGATAATTATTTAAAACTTCTTGATCAGATGTTTAAAGATGGAAATTACGTAGGCATTGCAACACACGATAAACCATTAATTGATGCAGCTTATGCTCGTATAAAAGAACAAAATATTCCAAAAGATAGATTTGAATTTCAAATGCTGCTTGGTGTAAGAGAGGATTTGCGAGATAAAATAAATTCTGATGGATATAAGATCAGAATTTATGTTCCATTTGGTAAAGACTGGTATGCTTACTCGGTAAGAAGATTGAAAGAAAATCCTTCCGTTGCAGGAACTATTGCAAAGAGCTTTTTAACTTTTGGAAGAAGATGATTGTATTAGGAATTGAAAGTTCTTGTGATGAAACTTCTGTCGGGATAATTAAGGATGAAAAGTTAACTGCCAATTTAATAGCATCTCAGGATTTTCATACAAAATACGGTGGAGTTGTACCTGAGTTATCAAGTCGCGCACATTTGCAAATTGTTAATCCTTTAGTAAAAGATGCTTTAAAAAAATCTAACATAGAATTAAAGGATGTTGATTTAATTGCAGCTACTGCTGGTCCAGGTTTAATTGGCGCTTTGCTTGTTGGGTTAACTTATGCAAAAGGATTAGCTTTCGGATCCAATAAACCTTTTATTGGTGTTAATCATATCGAAGGGCATATCTTTTCTGGATTCTTGATGCCGCAAAAACCTGAATTCCCGTTTTTATCTTTGGTTGTTTCAGGCGGGCATACACTTTTATTGCTTGTAAAAAGTTTTACAGAAATTTATAAACTCGGCAGCACAGTTGATGACGCGGCGGGTGAAGCTTTTGATAAAGTTGCAAAGCTTTTAGGTTTAGGTTATCCCGGCGGACCAAAAATACAAAACGCGGCAAAACTTGGTGACGCAAACAAAATTGATTTTCCTGTTTCTGATCTTAAACAAAAATTAAATTTTTCTTTCAGCGGATTAAAAACTGCTGTGCTTCGTTATGTGCAATCACAGGGTGGAGTTGAAAAATTATCTTTGCAGGATAGAAATGATATTGCTGCATCGTTTCAGGTTGCTGCTGTAAAAGCATTAACAAGAAATGTTAAACGTGCACTTGAACAAATTGATGTTAACACTATTTCTGTTGTTGGCGGAGTTGCTGCTAATGCATATCTGAAATCAGAAATAACAAAGCTTGCAGAAACGTATAAAAAGAGTATTGTTATTCCTGATCTTCAATTTTGCGGTGATAATGCTGCAATGATTGCATTCAGGGGAAAATCTCTTTACGATAGCGGATTTAGAGATACACTTTCCTGCAAACCTTTTCCTGCATTGAGTGAGAATCATTTTTTGGAGATTTAAACTCCTTATCCCCAACAAGTCGAAGTTCTGATTTCGGGAAAGAGGCAAAGGATGAGTCTGATTCTGGATTTTATGAAAGCATAGCTGAATCTTAAGAGCCCTATTCCGGATTTTACGAATGCCACCTTGAAGCTTCAGAGTCCTATTCCGGATTTTACGAATACCACTATGAAGTTTCAGAGCCCTATTTCTGATTTTGGAAGTACGATCCTGAAGTTTCAGAGCCCTATTTCCAATTTTGGAAGTAC
>CALLZX010000163.1 GCA_937858935.1 uncultured Ignavibacteriales bacterium
AGCGGAATCAATTTAAATCAAAAAGATTTATTGCTGCTTAGGGAGAAAATTCAAAGTGATGAAAATAATTACGTTAGGTATCAAGCTAAAAACATAATAAAGGAGTATTAGCATGAAAAATCAATTATTCAAAACAAGGCTCTTATCATTGATGTTATTTATTCTATCTGGTTTTTTATTTATCTCAAATGCATCAGATAAAGAAAAGACATTCAATGTTAGTAAAGGTGATAAACTTGAAGTATCTGTTTCAAATGGCAATGTTAACTTATCAATATGGTCTAAAGATCAAGCCTATATTAAGGCTATAAATATTGACGAGGATGAACTCAATAAGCTAAAGATTGAGCAAATTGGAAATAAAGTTTTAGTGGAATTTAAGGGACAGGATTCCGATGATTTTCGTCTTGAGATTTCAATCCCCGCACATCTTAATCTTGATATTTCAAGTGGTGCTGGTAATATATCCGTAAATGGAAATATCTCGGGAAAAGTTCAAATATCAACAGGTGGTGGTAATATCAATCTTAATGATGTTGGAGATAAACTTTCTGTATCCACGGGCGGTGGTAATGTATCTGTTGGCAATATAAATGGTGAATCTGAAATCTCAACAGGCGGTGGAAATATTAGCATTGGTGATATTAAAAATAAAGCTGAGATATCTACTGGTGGCGGAAATATCTCAATCGGAAATATTGGCGGAAGCGGAGAGGTATCTACAGCAGGCGGCAATATTTCTGTAGGAAAAATTTCCGGTAATGCCGAACTATCAACTGCCGGTGGAAATATTAATCTAGATGGTGCTTCTGGAAAAGTTGAAGCAAATACTGCCGGTGGAAATATTAATCTAAAAAACATTTCTGGCTCAATTGAAGCTAATACTGCTGGTGGAAATATTGATGCAGAACTAATTCCTACTGCAAATAGTAATAGTGAGTTTAATACAGCAAGCGGAGATATAACTCTTAAAATATCTTCCGATGCCAAAGTAAGTATTGAAGCTACTGTCTATGTTGGTAAAAATATGAGTGAATCAGAAGCCGATAAATTAATCAAATCTGATTTTGAAGCAGCTAATGTTGATTTTAACAAGAATAACTTTATCAAAAAGTTTGTTCTTAATGGTGGAGGGTCTAAGGTTGAGCTAAATACAGCTTCGGGTAAAATAAAAATAAATAAAAAGTAACATTTTCAATTACCGCCTGATGTTATTTATATTGTCATCAGGCGGTAACACCTATCGTAAACCGTTTATCATTAAGTATTGCCATTTCTAAAAATCACGCAAATAGAATGAAGCATTTACTTTAGAATTAATTGAGTAATACTTAATTGTTTGTTCAATTTAATTTACTGATAAACACAACTTTTAATTACACGATTAAGTCTAAACTGATAATATTTAATTAATAAATTAAAATTATATATGAGAAATTTCTATTTACTACTTATTATTTCATTTATTCCGCTGATAGCAATTTCAGCATCAAAAAATGATTCGACTCAGTCAGTGCTATCATACAAGTTAAATGAACAATTTGTTGTTGATGGCGTATTAAATGAATCGGTTTACAGGAATCCTGCGGTTACATCCTTTACTCAAAAAGATCCGCTGGAAGGCAGCCCTGTTTCAGAAAAATCAGAAGTATGGGTTTCGCACGATGATCATAATATTTACGTAAGCGGAAGATTTTCAGATACAAATCCTGATTCTATTGATCTTACATTAATGCGTAGAGATAATGTTGTTGAATCGGATTGGTTTTTTGTTTACCTGGATACTTATAATGATGATAGAACAGGATACTTTTTTGCAGTAAATGCAGGCGGATCAATTGCTGATGGAACTTTATATAATGATAGCTGGGATGATGATTCCTGGAATGGTATCTGGGAAAGTAAAACTAGTGTGGATGAAAACGGATGGAATTTAGAAATGAGAATTCCATTTACACAATTAAGGTTTAATGAATCAGAAAAAATGGTTTGGGGAATTAATCTTAATCGTGATATAAAACGAAAACATGAAATGTCATTTTATGTCATGGTTCCCAAAAAAGAAAGCGGTTTTGTTTCTAAGTTTGCAGATCTTGAAGGCTTGGATGGAATAAAGCCTAAACAAAGATTTGAAATACTTCCTTACGTTGTTCAAAAAGCACAGTATTTGGTTCATGATGAGGGTGATCCATTTTATAAAGCAAATCAATATTCAACATCAATAGGTGTCGATTTAAAATTTAGTTTGGGCAGTAACTTAAATGTTGATGCAACTATCAATCCCGATTTTGGTCAAGTTGAAGTTGATCCTGCTATCGTAAACCTCTCAGAATTTGAAACTTTTTATGAAGAGAAGCGACCATTTTTTATTGAGGGTTCAAACATATTTACATTTGGTTATGGAGGTGCCAATAATAATTGGGGATTTAATTTTAGTGTTCCGGAATTATTCTACTCACGCAGAATTGGCAGACCGCCACAGGGAAATGTTACAACTCCTGGTTATGTAGATTTTCCTCCTGAAACAAGAATACTTGGAGCAGCTAAACTTACAGGAAAAGTTGATGAAACATGGACTATCGGTGCACTCAGTTCAGTTACTGAAAGAACATTTGCTACAATCCAATCAGAAAATGGTGATAGAATTCAGGAAGAGGTTGAACCGCTTACTCATTACGGAGTATTTCGATCTCAGAAAGAATTTAACTCAGGAAAACAATCAGTAGGATTAATTTTCACATCTGTTAATAGAGATTTGCAAAATGCTAATTTAAAAAGTTTACTAAGTAATCAAGCTTACACTTTTGGAATAGATGGCTGGTCATACTTGGATCAAGATGAAACTTACGTTGTTACTGGTTCAGTTATAGGATCATACACTTCTGGAACAGAAGATTATTTGATCAAGCTGCAAAAGCAGCCTTATCGCTACATGCAACGACCAGATAAAACTTATATGCCTCTTGATAGTAACTTAACTTCAATTGGAGGTTACTTTTCTCGAGTTATGTTGAATAAACAAAAAGGAAATTTTTATGTAAATGCTGCGCTTGGAATTATTTCTCCGGGATTTGAATATAATGATTTAGGTTCGCAGTGGATGGCAGATAGAATTAATGCTCATCTTGTAACTGGTTATCGATGGTATGAACCTGATGCTGTATTTAGAACTAAAAGTGTTTACCTTGCATACAGCAGAACATCAGATTATGAAGATAATATTTCCAGAAATGGATTCTTTTTAAGTTCCAATGCACAATTTGTTAATTATTGGGGAATTAATTTTAACACATCATATAACCTGAAATCCGTTTCCACCACATTAACGAGAGGTGGTCCAAAGCTAAATATTCCTTCTAATTTTTCTTTTAACTTCTCAGCCTATTCGGATAGCAGAGAAAAAATAACTTTTTCACCTTACATTAATTATTGGGAAAATGCTATCGGAAGTAATGAAAAATATTTTGGATTTGATCTTGAATGGAAACCAAGTTCTCAAATCAGTTTTTCAATAGGACCAGAATACGCTATAAACTATACATCCTATCAATGGGTTGGAAATTTTTATGACCCACAAGCGATAACTACATACAACACCAGATATGTATTTGCACAAATAGATCAAACTACTGTGTCTGCTAACATCAGATTGAATTGGATTTTTACTCCAACTCTTAGTTTGCAATTATATATGCAGCCGTTAATATCGGTTGGTGATTATGAAGACTTCAGAGAGTTAACAAATCCGCCTACTTTAGATTATAATCTATACGGCAGTGAAGGATCATCAATTAATTATGATCCGGAATCTCAAGTGTATACTGTTGATCCAGATGAAGGAGGTCCGGCTGAACAATTTAATTTTTATAATCCAGATTTTAATTTTAAATCTTTACGTGGTAATGTAGTTTTAAGATGGGAAGCCTTACCGGGTTCAGTATTCTTTTTTGCATGGACAAACAGCAGAACAAACTTTGATGATCCAGGTGAGTTTAGTTTTAAAAATGATTTTAAAAACCTAGTAAATTCTGAATCTGATGATATTTTCTTAGTAAAATTTTCTTATTGGATAGATATTTAGACTTATTAAATAGATAAGCCATCCTGCATTAAGAGTTTTTAAACAAATGATTACCAGTTTTCTTATCAAACAAATAAATTTTTTCAGGATCGATGTACAATTTTATTTTTCCGCCAACTTTTATATCGTACAAAGGTTTTACTCTTGCAATAAATTGGACTTTCTCAATTTCGAAATAAATGAAAGTCTCATTTCCCATTGGTTCGATAACATTTAAAACACATTCTTGCTCGATTGATTTGCTATTAGTCTTTTCTATAGATATGTCTTCTGGTCTGATACCAATTACAACTTCCTGACTAATGTATTCTTTCAAATAATTTTTTTGTTCTGATGAGAAATTGAATGTTAATTCTGACTTATCGCTCGTAAATGTTAAATCACTTTTATCGGATATCGTTCCACTTAAGAAATTCATTGCCGGACTTCCTATAAATCCTGCAACAAACTGATTAACCGGCTTATTATATAAGTTTAGCGGAGTATCAACCTGATTTACAATACCATCTTTCATAATCACAATCCTATCACCCATTGTCATTGCTTCTGTTTGATCGTGAGTTACATAGATCATTGTTGCGCCAAGCTGTTTATGAAGTTTGGATATTTCTGTTCTCATCTGTACACGAAGCTTTGCATCAAGATTACTAAGCGGTTCATCAAACAAAAATACTTTTGGTTTACGAACTATGGCTCTTCCAACTGCAACTCGCTGTCTTTGCCCACCGGAAAGAGCTTTTGGTTTGCGATTCAAATATTCTTCTAGACTTAGAATCTTTGCGGCTTCTTTTACACGAATATCAATTTCTTTTTTATCAACTTTCTTTAACTTTAATCCAAAAGCCATATTTTCAAATACAGTCATATGTGGATACAACGCATAGTTCTGAAATACCATCGCAATATCACGATCTTTTGGTGGAAGATTATTTACAAGTTTTCCATCAATAAATATTTCACCACTAGATATTTCTTCAAGTCCGGCAATCATTCTTAATGTAGTTGTTTTACCGCAGCCAGATGGGCCAACAAGAACCACAAATTCTTTATCTTCAACTTTAAAGTTGGCATCGGTAACAACTTTATTGCCGCCATCATAAATCTTAGTAACATTTTTTAGTAATACTTCTGACATAAAAATCTCTTTAATTCTGAATTCTTAACTTGTTAGTTCAAATTATTCCTTAACACTTCCCATCATAATCCCTTTGATGTAGTATTTTTGTAAGGCAAGAAAAGCTATAATTACCGGGATTACGGTTACCACTGAACCAGCCATCATTAGCTCTGGATCTTTTGTATGCTCGAGCATAAGATTTGCCAATGCAACTGGAAGTGTATACATTGAATCATCTGTTAATGCGATTAACGGCCAAAGAAAATCATTCCAGGTGCCAAGAAAAGAAAATATTGCAAGAGTAACCAATATTGGAACTGCCAGAGGTAGTATAACTTTTCTGTAAATTTGAAAATCTGTTGCACCATCCATTCTAGCTGCTTCTATTAAACTATCTGGGATTGATATACAATATTGCCGAATTAAAAATATCCCAAATATGTTTGCCAGACCGGGAATTATTATAGCCATATAAGTATTTATAAATCCCATTGATTTTAATAAAAGAAATAAAGGAAGCATTGTTACCTGGCTAGGGATAATCATTGAGCTTAATAAAAGATTAAATAAAAACTTTTTTCCTTTAAATCTATACTTAGCAAAAGCATAGCCTGCCATTGAAGTAAAAGTTATATATAAAACTGTAACCATCGTGGAAAGAATCAAACTATTAAAAAAGTTAGTCCAAACATTTAATCGTTCAAAAAGAATTTTATATTGTATAATCGTAAAAGGATCCGGTAAAAATATTGGAGGAAATACACTTGCCTTTCCATCAAACATAAATGAAGCACCAAGCATCCAAATAAATGGGATGAGAGTAATAACTGAAGTAACGCTCAAAAAAGCATACAACAAATACTTCTTAATCATTCGGTACTCTTCTGAATTTTAAGTTGAATAATTGTTCCAAGAAGAATTATAAAGAAAAACACAAAAGCAATGGAGGCAGAATATCCCATATTCCACCATTTAAAACCCTCCTGATACATATACTGAACTATGCTTAAAGTACTGTTTAATGGTCCACCTTGTGTCATTATATATGGTTCAGCAAAGAATTGGAAATAACCAATCATTGTTATTAAAGATATAAAAATAGTAGTTGGTGCCAGCATTGGAAGTGTAATGGATCTGAATTTTTGCCATCCCGTTGCTCCTTCAATCGAAGCAGCCTCATATAAATCTTCAGGAATATTTTGTAATCCGGCAATAAATATTATCATGTTGTATCCAAAACTTTTCCAGACAGACATTAATACTATTGCAGGCATAGCTGTGGCCGTATCACCAAGCCAATCAATGGGAGCGATTCCAACTAAACTTAAGATATAATTTATTATTCCAAATTTTGGGTGATAGATGAACCGCCAAACAATAGCAACAGCTACTAAAGTTGTTACTACGGGGATAAAATAACTCAACCTAAAAATAGCTTTATATTTTACCAGCTTTGAATTAAGCAGCAAGGCCGCACCAAGCGAAACAGCAATCGAAAGCGGACCAGCCATAATAACAAAGTAGAACGTGTTTTGTAATGCTGTATAAAAAAGCGGATCATCAAACAATTTTAAGTAATTATTAATGCCGATAAATCTTACTGTGCTTAAATCGCCAAGAGCATATATATCAAAGTCAGTAAAACTCATTATAAACGCGGCAATAACAGGTATAAAAAAGAAAATAAAAATAGCACTTAATGCCGGAGCTAGAAAAAAATAAGCTGCGTTTATGTTGTTTTTAATTTTCATTGATTAATTATTTTTTTTCTTTTCTTCTACAATCCATCTGCGTTTTTCTAATATTCTATCAACATCTTTATCCAACCTCCTCAAAGCTTCTTCTACACTAATCACATTTCTTGCGGCCAGTTCTGCATATTGCTGAACTTTTGCAAAAGCAATCTGTTCCCATTCAGGAATTTTAGGAGTTGCACGTACATTCATAAACTGTAAATAAAACGCTTGCATATAAGGATCATCTTTAAATATTGGATCCTCCCAAGCTTCTTTAATTGCAGGAAGATTATTCAACAATTTATAAAATTCAATCTGCGTGGATTTTTTAGAAAGATATTCAAAAAACCTCCATACTTCTTTCTTGTATTTCGAATCTTTAAATATTACCAAACTCGAACCACCTGCTAATGAAACTCCGGGATAGTCATTAGCATAACCTGGCATTGGTGCTGTCATCCATTTATCAGACAGATTTCCTATCATCCATTTTTTAAATTCAGGAATATTCCACGGGCCAGAGATATAAATTGAGAAGTACTCATCTGCAAAAGCCTGGTAAACATTAGTAACTTGTGATATACCGATTGGTGCAAGATTTTGTTTATGAAATTCGATTGAATAATTAAAAGCTTCCTTAAATTTGCTGCTGTTGAAATCTCCAAGCGAATTTTCATTTTTGAGTAAAGATGATCCTGCTTCCATTCCAAACATAATAAATGGTGCCCACTCATTTGTTGGAAGATAGATCGCATACTTTTCTTCCTTTGGGTGCATTGCTTTTATTTTTTTTGATAAATCTAAAAGTTCGGCCCAATTTTTAGGCGGGTTTTTATATCCAGCTCTTTCAAAAACATCTTTCCTGTAAAACATTACTCTTGTATCTATATACCATGGAATTCCAAATAACTGATTATCAATTACATTCGTTTCCCAAATTCCGGGAAAATATTTTTCCTGATTTATCTGATCTGAGATTTTAACATACTCATTAAGTGGAACGATTGCATCCAAAGCAGCGAATTGTGGTACCCAGGTATTACCAAGCTGGCACGCATCCGGTGTGTTATCACTTGCAAAAGCTGTTACTAATTTTTCTTGAGCAGCTGTCCAAGGAACTTGCTGTACTTTTACCTTTATTCCCGGGTTTAATCTTTCAAATTCCGGAACAAGCTTAGTAACATATTCAGCCTCAGCACCCATAGCCCAAAACTTAATAACCTTTTCAGATGAATTTTCCTTTGAACAAGAAATTGAAAGCACCCAAAGTGGTAATAAAATTATGAAAACTATTTTTAGTGTTAACTTCATATCCTATTTCTGTAAAATCATTTTGCCCGAAAGATGTTTTTCCGGTGTGCTAATTCTATAAATATAAATTCCTGAACTAACATTCCTATTATCATCATTTAATCCATTCCAAATAATCTGTCTTTCCCCGAGAGACATTTCTCCATTATAAAGTTCAGTAACTTTTTCACCAAGAATGTTATAGACAGTAAAGTTTACAAAGGTATTCGTTGGCAGAATGAAACTTATAGTGGTACTTGGGTTGAAAGGATTTGGATAATTTTGTTTTAATTGAAAGTATGATTCTGTTGCTGAAACATTTTCATTGACATCAACTAAAACAGGAAGAACTCTTTGAGACATTCTCTCAAATAATTTATGGTGGCCAGCATTGTTTAAATGAACACCATCACCTGAATTATATTCGGGTTTTATAAAACCATTAGCTTGTGCTATGCCGTTCCAAAAATCAACGGCAATTAAACTATAAAGAGTAAAGCTGGAATCAACCATACCCAAAAGTAAATTCATTTGATTTGAGTTTGTAAAATTTCTTGGCTGAGGTGAAGTAATATAGATATCTATATTATTTCTGTATGCAATTGAAATCAATGAATCATAGTTCTGTATTTGTTCAGTCAAAGTATAATAATTTGCAGCATCATTGGATGGAAGATTTACCAAAATCATTACAGGATTAAAAGATAATCCATAAGTGATATTGTTATATTGTTTAGGTAAAGGCCTGCCATTTGGTGGAACAAATCCGGTCGGCATAACATCGTAAGTAGTATAACCGCCAACTGCAAGATTAATTACTCTGTATGTTGAATCAAGCATCATCAAATTCTTTCTAAACTTATTAACCCAGGAACTATCTACAGGATTTGCCCCTGTTCCTGCCGCGGTTGATGAGCCTAAAATAACGATAAACTTATACTCGTTATTTGTATTTCCTGTCATTTTAATATCATCTATAAACAAAGTATGCTGCTGATTATCTGCAATACCTTGTCCAAAGAAAATTGTTTTAACTCTAGTGAGATCTGCGCTTCCCGAATTATCTATAAATGCTTGGATTGGGATCTTAACATTTTTCCATTCGGAAGAGGGTATATCTTCCTGGAATTCAGATAAATTTATTTTAGATGATTTTTGATTTGATAAATCTTCAAGATAAATCTTTGGAAGTAATGAATCAGCGATTGAGGAAGTTGAATAAATCCAAAATGAAAGTGTATCCATTATTGTTATATCTCTGCCTGGCCATCCTGGAGCAGCAATTGCAGTACCCCAATCACCACCTGAAACAGATTTCCATTGAAGCTTTAGAGAATTTGTACCAGAGTGGAATGTAATAACATCAACAGGAAATTTACTCGAGTTTATTATAAACAATTCGCTTGGAGAAGTTTTAAATAACCAGCTTGGATCGTAATATATTTGATTATCACTATCTGAAAAAAAACTATACTCCTGCGCAAGAATAGTACCTGTAAAAAAGAACAAGTAAATAGCTACAATAAAATATTTAAAATTCATTTATAAAATATTTATTTCGTTAATATCATTTTTCCAGTTAAGAAAGCTTTGTCGGATTTAATCCTATAGAAATAAACACCAGATCCAACGGGTTTACCCCGTTGATCATTTCCATTCCAAACTATTTCGTTTAATCCACTAGATAATTCTTCTTTTACGATTTCTCTAACAACTTGTCCCAAGCTATTATAAATAATTAATTGAATGCTTTGTGTTTTAGGAAGATTAAAAACAATAGTTGTTGAGGGGTTGAATGGATTTGGATAATTGCCCATTAATCTTAGATCAGAAACAGTTGGAATTTTGTCTTCAACATCTGTAGTTGAATCAGGCACGAATCCGATTGCATTTAACATTGGCTGCACTTCAGGATTGGCCATGAATGTATTCCACAACAAACCACTTCTGTAATTTTCCATCATTACAATTATTGGCCCTTGATCGATTGCAAGATAGCTATTCGCATACCAGTTTTGTGAAGGATTAAAAGCATCCTTAAAACCATACTCGCCCCAAACACTTGAACCATAAGTTCTATAAATATGTTTAATAAAATCAATTGATTCCTGCGGAGTATATACAATAGATGAGATTGCCGCTGTTGGAGAAATTGTTCCATTATCATTTGTTGGTTCGTGTACACGATATCCTGTTGGGTCATCACTTGCTGTCAATCCCCAACAATTTGCATTATATCCAATAAAGCTATGCGGATTTGCTGTGCAATATGCTTTATGTACAAGCGTTATGTTCTTGTTATTCAAAAAATAATTTGTGTAAGCATCTTTTTTTTCTCGCGGATCAAATCCAAGAAAAGAATAATGAGAAAAGAATAAAGGACCACCATAATCCCAACCTACCCAAATAGGATAACCATAAAAAGTACCACCGTTAACATAGTAAGATGAAATTGCCCATCCATTATGAAATAAACTTGCGGGCACACCATGTGTGGTTGAAGCAATGCCAAGAAGGTACACGATCATACATTCATTTGGCCCTTGCACTCTCATATTCATCTGCCAGTTATAATTCGGAGACCAATGCCAGTATAAATAATTACTTGAGGTCGTTCTTCTATACCAATCCCATTCAACAGTATTTATAATCTGTGTTGATAAATTTCTTATTGAATCTTCAGCGGTTGTTTGGTGATCAAAATATTGTCTAACTGAAAAAAGTCCTTGAATCATATAAGCCGTTTCAACAAGATCACCTCCATTATCAATCGTACTAAATGGAATTACATTTCCATTTGAGCCATTCAGCCAATGCGAAAATGCACCGTGAAATCTATCTGCTTCTGTATTTAGGAAGTTAAGTATTTTTAAGATTCGAGCAACACCTTCTTCTCGTGTTATATACCCTCGCTCTATTCCGACCAATAACGCCATAACACCAAAACCTGATCCACCACTTGTAACAGTTTCGCCGGAACCTAATCGTTCTCGTGATAAACCGGAAACAGGATGTCCATAATCATAAAAATATCTAAATGTTGCACGCTGCACCATATCTAAAAATTCTTCGTCTGTCATAATGTGAGTAGTACAAATGATGCTATCACTTAATGGTGATTCATTACCGGTTAGATCAAATGCACTAACTTTATAATACCTTGTGATTCCTGTAATAGGGACGGTAGAAATGTAATAACTCGTTTCTTTTGGAATTGTTGCAAGAAGGACATAATCATTGCCAGATTTGCTGTAAATTTTATATCCAGCAAGATCTGTCTCACTGTTATGATACCATTCTACAGCTAAGTCTTTTTCATATCCAAAACCTTGTACATTAGCCGGAGTTACAGGAGGAGTTATATCCGTTTGAGCTTGTGTTCGTATTAATGACACAACGATAATCATCAGTACAAAAATTATTAGTTTAATTTTCATTTAATTTAACTCGCCTTCTCAATTCATTGTATTATCTAATATATTTATTTCTGTTTAATAACTTTACAAGAAAATGCACTTAATGTAATATGTTTCGAACCAACGCTAAATGATTTCTTTTGGTTATGATAGTTTAATAAAAACAAGTAAGAATATTTTTCACCTTTACGAACAACAAATTGAATATCTGGATCAGAAATTTTTGCTGCTCTTCTTATACCATCTAACAAGACAATTTTTTCATAAAGGTGTAAATGCTCATCGCTTGTGTACCCAAATGCAAACCCAAGTATTGTTACAGTTCCATCCCCAACTTTTTTTCTTATACCACAAGTTTCTCCGTTTTCGGTGGTCGCTATTATTTCGTTTTTAGTTGATTCAAATATTTGCTTATCTCTAAATACTGTGAATAAGTCTTCAATCTCAAATACAGTTACTTTATTTGGACTGGGAGATTTAGAAACTCTGATATTTAATTCTTCTTTTAGATTAGTACATTTATTAAGATATAAATCCATAGTTGGAATTACCGGATATATTATCAGATGTCCTCCCATCTTAACATATTTTACTAAAAGGGATTGTGTATCAGCATCCATAAATTCTGTTGTTGTTATCCACAATTGCTTATACTTTAATAAAGACTCAATCGAAGTGTTTTCTAAATCCTGAATATCATAACTAAAATTTAAGGTCTGGAGCCCTCGTAACAATCCATTAAAGAAAATTTCTTCACGCATAAAACGGGGATCGAACTGTAACCCAAGTTTCTCAACATCAAGTCTTTTATCTTTAAGCATTTGTGAAGTTGTTAGTTCAGTATAGAAATATGGTTTATAAAGTCCAACACAAATATCTGATTTTGTTTTACTCTGTAATAAATTTTCTTTTTCTTTATTTATAAATCCATTAACTTTTTTTATTATATCGTACAAAGATGATTTTACTGCTTTTGCCGTTGCAGCTGTTTGATAATAAAAAGTTTTACCAAAAAAACCTTTACCTGCAGGATTTATTCCCTGAGAGAACATATAATAATTAAAACTATTAAGGCCGTGTGCAAGTGATGCAAAGTAAAATGTTTCCAAATCATTCGTATCGCTTTTAACATGGTGTTCCCGAGTTCCACATTGAAATTCAGCAGCCCAAACAGGACCGTACGGCTGCATAGCTTCCAGAATTTTATTGCAGGCTAAATCTGAATGAGCATTTCTAAATGATACGAATTCAGGAATATGATCTAAACCAAAAATAATATCATCACGTGTTCTCATTATTTCTTCATAAGTACTGATAAGCATAGGTAGTTCGGCAGCATTTCCATATATCCAGCCCGGAATGTTATGAGTTAACTGAACATTAATATTAAAACTTTTTATTTTCTTTATTAAAGTATCTAAATACATTGCATAAAAATGACGATAGAAAAGATGAAAATCGTAATAAGCACAATAATCTTGTTTGTTTTCAATCTTGCCAACCGGTGCAGATAATTTTTCAAAAGAATTATATTTCGTTCCATAAGTACTGTTTAATTTTTCAATTGATTTGTACTTATCAACTAGAAATTCATAATATAATTTTAATACTTTTTCATTGTAGTCAATCTTACCGGAAAGCCATTGAAAAACTCCTACCTCATTACAGACTTGCATCATCGTAATTGGTCCGCCGTTACTTTCCTGATGCTCTGAAATAATCGGCATAATTTCATTATACCAAAGAAATGAATAATGCAGATATTCATCAGACATATACGACATTAAATCAGGCGAGATTACATTGCCATTTTCATCCAATGCATGAGCATTCTTACTAGCTTTATTTAATAGCCATTGAGGCAGGCCTTGTCCTTCATACTCGGCAAGAATATATGGACCCGGTTTTACAATTAAATCTAATCCAACTTTTTTGCACAACTTGATATACTTAATAAGATTTCTAGCAGGATTTGTTTCACCTGTAAAATCAAATTTATTTTCCTCGTACTCATGCCAGTCCCATGGAATATAAGTTGAGGTGGTATTTGCACCGGAGTCTTTAAGTGATTTTAAATGTTTCTCCCACAGTTTAGGATCAAGCCTGAAGTAATGTATCTCCCCTGATATAACAAAGTAAGGTTTCCCATTCTTTAAAAAGTATCCTTTAGCCGCGCTGAAACTCATTTTATTTTATCCGGGTTCTACTTAAAGTTTAATGTACTTAAAACCATTAATCGGTTTAAATTTATTTAGTTACCATAATTTATTTCCACTGTTGCAGGAAATTCTTTTATATCAATTTCATTTTTTGTGAATGATTTTATTCTTCTTCCATTAACAGTTACATCAATAGGAAGAATTGAGCGATTAAAGTTTTTAATCTTTATTCCACTACTCGGAAGATCAACATCACCATAAATTGAGAAAGTATACTTGCTGTCTTCTTTTTTGATTGAATAAGAAATGTCACCATAATAAGTTGGAAGATTTTCAATTGATATTCCATTCGGTGAGTCTATCCAATCCTGATATAATGCTGCAGCAAGTATCAGTGATTCATCGGATTCATTTTCATATACAAACATAGAACGAATTGCATTCAAAAAATCGGATCCAACCCAGGTATGTGGAATATCTCCAATAAATTCTGCAGTTTTTTTATCTCTCCAAACAACCTCTGCAAAAGCATTCCAGCTATGTGGCACTTGATCATTTAAAAAATAATCCATTAACAAATGGGCGCGTTCAGGCTGATCTAATAAAATAAATGAACCAATCAATCTGTTTTCATAAGGAGTATAATTTACCCAATCAATTTTTCCATCACGTCTATCAGTAAAAAACTTAAAGTACTTATCAAACGTATTATAAACTTCTGGTTTTGGCAGATTATTAAATTCATTACATGGAGTAAGAGCTATAGTCGTAGATGTAGCATCAAAATCGCCAAGTTCAACACAGCCGGGGATGTAATCAATATTTCTCATCTTTGTTGCAAGCTTAATAGAGTTATAGAGGTTTGTTTTAAAAGTATCTCTTAATTTTTTTATTCTTTCATAAGCTTCTTTTTCGTCAAGAATTTTTTGAATCTCAACAGCATCCTTTAAACCTTTTAACGTAAAAAAATTATCCCAATATGAGTGCATTGGTTTTGCAGAATAACCCTCATGACTGATTGATTCAGTAACCAAGCCATAATAAGCTCTAACACTGTCATTTCCATTTTTAAAATGATCAGTTGATCTTTCCGAGATTAATGATTCAATATACTCAACAGCTTTTTTTACATTCTCGTTTTTTGATCTTAGGAATGCTGTGTCCTTTGTAAAATTGAAATATTCGCGAATTAAATAAATCATTTCACCGTGGCTATCATTTTCAGGAGTTGGATCAGGGCCTCTTTTATCAACGACACATGGGACTTTACCATTTTCATATTGATGTGAAGTATACCAATCAATATAGTCTTTAACTTCTTTTACGATTCCAGCTTTTAGCAATGCGGATGAAGTTAAAGCACCATCTCTAATCCAGCTTCTTTCATAAGAACGTGAGCCTGGTTGGATTCCAACATTGTCTCGATTAATTAATATATAAGCAAGATTTGATTTATAAGCATTTACTATTCTGTCTGCAGATTCTGGTAGATTAAATTTTATGTGATTTACTTTTTCTTTCCAGAATTCTATTGTTTCGTTTAGTTTTTTTTCAACAATATCTTTTGTAAGATTTTCTTTTATTGATTCTTCACCATAAAAAGGAATCGCCAAATAAATAATTTTTTCTTCACCAGGTTTAAGATTAAAATTGTAGTCTAATACACCGCTAGCAAGTTTACTGTCATCAAAAACTGACTTATTCCAAATATTTTTATTCTCTTTAATTAACTCAACAATATTTCCTTCATCAAAAGTAATTGCACCAAACGAATCATATTTTTCAAATGGGATTAAAACTTTATCATCGTTCACATAAATCTTACCATCTTTTTCATTCAAGGAATTTATTTTGCCAACCCCGCCAGGATCGTTTAACCATTGATAATGCGGATTAACCTGGAAAGGACGAATCATTAAAAATAATTTTCCATCTTTTACTGAAGTTGCATTATTTGCGAGTTTATATTTAAGATAAAGTGTTGAATTTTTATTTGCTTCTCCATTTGCAAAAACTTCAACATTAAAATTTATACCACCACATTTCCATTCGACTTTTGGTATCGGTAGATATTTATCTTCAAGTGACTGAGTTGAGGTAACATTTTCCCAATTATAAAAATTACCTTCAATCTGAAGCATCGGTTCTATGGAAAAAGCTGATTTATCAACTTCAACCATTCCATCGGTATTTATCAATGCTTCTTTGACATCATTGTTAACGCCTAATACAGTCCAGAAAGAAGCTTCATCTAAAAAATATCTTGGGTAATT
>CALLZX010000164.1 GCA_937858935.1 uncultured Ignavibacteriales bacterium
GTTTTTTACTCTTACAATTAATTCCTGTGGACTAAATGGCTTAACCAAATAATCATCGGCGCCGGTTTCAAGTCCTGTGAGTTTATCCTCTTGATCAGCTTTCGCGGTAAGTATGATAATCGGAATATGGCTTGTCAGTGTATTTTGCTTCAGCCTCTTGCTTACTTCAAAACCATCAATACCGGGCATTCGCACATCGGTAATAATTAGATTTGGAATAATTTCAGATGCTGTTTTTATTCCGCTTAATCCATCGCTTGCTTCATAAATAGAAAAATTATCTTCTAACTGTTCGCGAATAAATTGTCTTATATCTGCATTATCATCAACAACTAAAACAGATTCTTTGCTGACATTCTCAACTGCAAAATCATTATCAATTTCATCTTCAAAATTTTTGGAGATTATAAGCGGATCAAATTCAGATTCACTATCCTTCTCTAATATTTCATCAGAAATTTCATCAGCATTAAAATGTTCTTTACCTAAGAGTAAAATTACTTTAAAAGTTGTGCTTTTGTTCAATTCGCTTTCAACTTCAATTTTACCAGAGTGCAATTCCAATAATTCTTTTACTAAGGTTAACCCTATTCCAGTGCCTTCAATATCACTTCTATCCATACGATCAGCTTGATAAAATCTATCAAAAACAAATGGCAGCCGATCTTTAGGAATTCCAATTCCTGAATCTTTAACAACTATTTCAACCGTATCTGTTTCATTAATACTAAGTTGTTTTTGGGTTGATATATCAACAACTATTCTACCGCCTTCTTCTGTAAATTTTATTGCATTGCTTATAAGATTTGTAAAAACTTTATCCATTTTTTCTGAATCAAAGTATAAGAGAATTTTTTCTTTTTGAGTTTGAAAGTCTAATTTAATTCCCTTTTGATCTGCTATCGATTCAAATGTGAAAAAGATATGACGCACAAATAAAACAATATCCTTTTGAGCTACTTTAAGTTTATGTTTTCCGGATTCTATTTTAGATATTTCTAATAGTTGATTTATCAGACGTAAAAGCTTTTTTGCGTTTTGATAACCCATCTGAAGTTTTTTCTTAAGATTAATATCTTGAAGCGAACTCATTACAGACTCAATCTGTCCAAGCGTAAGTGTAAGCGGGGTTCTAAACTCGTGAGAGATATTTGTAAAAAATCTAGTTTTTATTTCATCAAGCTGTTTAAGTTTTTCTGATTGTTCACTTATAACTTTTGTTCTCTCATCAATTATGTATTCAAGTCTTATGTTCTTTTGTGTAAGATATTTAACTCTTATTCTAGTTATGAAATAAATAATAAACCCTAAGATAAAAAGGTACGCAAGTATTGCATACCAGGATTGAAACCAGGGAGTTAAAACGGAAAATGTAAAAGTGGATTCCTGACTAACCTGGTCAAAAATATTTTTTGCTTTAACTCTAAAAACATATTTGCCCGAAGAAAGGTTTGTGTAATCTTTTCTGCTTTCCGATGTCCAGGCTGACCAGTTATCATCAAGCCCTTCCAACTTGTATTGATACTGACTTAGATTCCCATCATAAGTTAGGGCAGAGAACTCAAAACGCAAGGAGTTAAAATCTGGTGAGAGTTCAAATCTATCATCAGGATTAATTTTGGTAAGATCATCACCGGCAAATAAAAGTGAATCACCTTTTAAAATCACTTTTCTGATTAAAGCGTTAAACTGGTCATTTTTCTCATCTGATTTTTTTAAATAGCTGCTATTAAAACTTACAATACCATCAGCGCCGCTAAACCAAACAATGCCTGTGTTTTCATCCATATAAATTGAAAAGACTGCGTTACTGTTTGAAAAATCAATTACACTTTTAAGAAATGAGAGATCTCTCCACTCGTACTTATCATTTTTTATCGATGATGCGGATATAAATAATTCCGATGAGTTTTTTACTGCTGAAACCCAGAATTTACCTGCATTATCCTGAAGAATATAGAGTATTTCTGCATTTGCAAAATGATTATTAAAACCAATTTTGTTTTCGGGTTCAAACAATTGGGTGCTTTTATTAAAAATTAGAACTTCTCTTTTCGTAGTAAAAAGTAATTCTTTTTTTGTCTCAAATATTTTTACTTCGTCATCAGGCTTAATATGCTTATCTGAAATGTGACTAATAGTAGGTGATGCATTTAAGTCTATTGTAAGGTTTGATACTCGATAAACGCCATTATATGAACTGCCAAGCCATAAATTACCTGTTTTATCTTCGGCAATATTTCTGATAGCTGTATTAACGCCGGCAATTTTTCCTCTGTCAACCCATACGCCATTTACTTCATCCAGCACAGCAAAACCGGTTTCAAGTCCAACATAAATTCTGTTTGGAAAAAATGACGATTTATAAATTGAGTAACAGTTTCCCAATTTTGAACTTATTTTTTTTAAGGATAGACCCTCAATTTGGTAAACGCCGTCTGTAAGCACCGTTATAACTTTATTTTTATAATTTAAAAACAGCCATCCTTCTTGAGCGATCTTCGGCAGTTCAGTAAACCGTGGATGCACATTTTGTAAATCGAGGATAAATATCCCGGCTGTTGAGGCTGCAAAAACATTATTATTGTAAATTTTAATATCACTTATTGAGCCTTTGAGTCCAGAACTTTGATTGAAATAAGTGATAGGCGAAGGCAGATCAATTTGTGAAATCCCGTTTTGCAAAGCCAGCCATAATTTATTATCAGAATAAAATGTATAAATAACTCCGTCATCAGGAATGCCTGTTGCCATATTTATTTTGCGTACAATTTTGCCCGCTTTGTTAATAAATACTACGCCATTTTTAGAAGTATTATAAACAAAAGAATTATCAGGTAATTTGGCACCGGGTAAATAGATGTTGTTGTTTGCCAAAAACTCAGATGCTTCCGATTTGAATGGAATAAAATCAATTCCATTGTAAATAAAAA
>CALLZX010000165.1 GCA_937858935.1 uncultured Ignavibacteriales bacterium
AGACATTTGATGATTTGCAAATCGGCGAAGCATTTGAGCTGATAAATGATCACGACCCGGTTCCGCTTTATTATCAGTTCCAAGCAGAAAAAGCCAATCAGTTTGGATGGGAATATGTTGAACGTGGTCCTGAAGTCTGGCGTGTAAACATTTCGAAAGTATAACTAAAAATGCTATAGTGATGATTACGAAGGATATGAAAATATCGAAGCTGCTGACTGAATATCCGCAGACGCTTGAGGTGCTTGTCAATTTCAGTTCGCACTTCACTAAGCTCAACAATAAGATTCTGAGAAAAACTCTTGCAAGCCGAGTTAATGTTGAACAAGCTGCAGAAATAGCAGGTGTGAATCTCGTTCTTCTATTAAATGAATTAAATAAATCAATCAATGCAGATAATTCTGAAGCTATTAATGAAGAAAATACGGAAGAAAAAATGAATCAAATAGAAAAGCCTGAAGTTCTTAAAAAATTAACTACCGATAAAATTCAGAAGATGGATGTAAGACCTATTATTGATTCGGGGAAAGATCCATTTCTTGAAATAATGGCTAAGATAAAATCGCTTAATGATGATGAAGTTTTTCATCTGATAAATTCATTTGAACCAATTCCGCTTTATTCAGTAATGCAGAGCAAAGGGTTCGAACACTGGACAGAAAATGACGGCAGCATGTTTAATGTTTTCTTCTACAAAAATGATGTAAACAAATCTGACATTAAAGTAAATACGATAACAAGTCAGGAATCTCCTATTGATTATGAAAATGTTCTCGAACTTGATGTTCGTGAATTAGCACCACCTGAACCAATGATGAAGATACTTGAAAACATTTCAAAGGTTGATGAGAAAACTGTAATGGTTGTTCATCATCACCGCGAGCCACTTATGCTCTATCCGAAGCTTGAGGAAAGAGGTTACACAGCAATAACAAATAAGATAGATGAAAATTATTATAAGGTTGTGATAACGAAAAAGAGAAACGATTAATTATGATTCAATCTGAATCAATAGTCTCTGCTTATACGCCTCCATTCAAAATAGCTGCAAAATATTTTATCGCAGCCATTGTTTCATTTGTGCTTTTAAATTTTCTTTTACTTTTTAATTATTCTGAAATAGCTGGACATCATTTCAATCCCAAAATTCTATCAATCAATCACGTTGCAACACTTGGTTGGATAACGATGATTATATTCGGTGCAATGTTTCAACTTGTTCCAGTAGTTCTCGAAACAAAATTGTTCAGTGAAAAGCTAGCAGAGATTCAGTTCTGGATTTATTTGTCTGGCGTTATTGGTTTGGTCTATTGCTTCTGGGTATTCGATACCGGAATTAGTATGACAATATCAGCAGTACTGCTTAATCTTTCAATGTTCATCTTTTCGTTTAATATAATCATTACAATGAAAAGTGTTAAGAAGTGGAACATTACTGCGTGGTACCTTGCAGCGGCAATTTTCTATTTGATTGTAACTGCAATAGCTGGACTTTTGCTGGCTATAAATCTATGGACACCATACGTAAAGTTAGATCATCTTCAATATTTAAATTTACACGCACACATTGCTTTCATTGGCTGGGTTTCTATGGTGATAATGGGAGTTTCATTCAAACTAATTCCAATGTTTACTCTTTCACACGGTTTTTCTTTATTATATGCAAAAAGTGCGTTCTGGGTTCTTAATATTGGTTTACTGGGGATTTCAACTATTATGCATTACAAGGAGACAACTTTTCTTTATTATATCTTCACAGGACTAATTGTATTTGGGATCATTTTCTTTCTTCTTCAAATTCATATCATTTTCAAAAACAGAATTAGAAAAAAGTTTGATATAGGTATTAGGTTTTCTGTTGTTGCATATCTTATGCTTGGACTTACAACTATTCTTGGGACATTCATAGCTTTTGTTGATTATCAAAACATTACAAACCTTACACTTATCTATGGTTATATGATAATCTTCGGTTACATCTCTATGCTTATTGTTGGACAGATGTACAAGATTGTACCATTTCTTGTTTGGTACCACAAATACAGCAGTAAGGTCGGACTTGAACCGGTACCGATGTTAAAAGATATGTTTATAGAAAAGTTTGCACTGATTGAATTCTATCTAATGATTACAGCAGTTTTTGGTTCTCTTTACTCTTTGGCATTTAGAATTGAAACAGGTGTTTTGATTTCTTTTTCAATAATGTTTCTCAGTTCGATAATTTTTCTATTTAATATGATAACAATTTTTAGAAAGTAAAACTATATGGCAAAAAAAGAAGAGATATTAGAAGTTCTAAAAGGTGTTATTGATCCAGAGATAGGAATTAATATTGTTGATCTCGGTCTCGTTTATGAAGTTGAATCCAACGACGAAACAAATGTAATCACAATGACCCTAACTACCCCGGGCTGTCCGATGCATAGCAGTATTTCAGCTTGGGTTGAAAATGTAGTCAGACATTTAGAACCTGGGAAAAAAGTAATTATAAATCTAGTTTGGGAGCCGCAATGGACACCTGATTTGATGAGTCTTGAGGCACGGCAGGAATTAGGACACAGAGGGTAATATATGTTTACTACCGTTAGATATTTTATAAAAACAAGCATTGCATTTTTAATTATTGGAATATTAAGCGGACTTTTTATGTCTTTTTCCAGATATGTTTTTAAGTCAGGTTATTATCCGGAAATTATAACTGCACATACGCATATAATTTTAGCAGGTTCAGTATTGATGATGATTATGGGTGTTGCATTGTGGTTTTTCCCAAAAGCTGAAAAAGAAGATAAAAAATACAATCCACTGCTAATCTATATAACATACTGGGTAATGACATTTACTACATTAATAAGATTTGTATTCCAGATTATAAAGGGATTTTACTTTTATGATTGGATAGGTGTTGTGATAACCATAGCATCGACATTTCAAATTTTAGCTATAGGATTATTCTTTTATTCAATATGGGGAAGAATCAGGCCTGTGAGAATTCAATATGTAAAATCCAAAGGTGAAGTGAAATGAGAATTACCGAAGATTGCATTAACTGTGGAGCTTGTGCGATGGAATGTCCCACTGATGCAATTTATGAACCGGGCATGATTTGGAAAATAAAAGAGAAATTAATGTCACCAATTTCTAATGAGCATTTTTTTATTGTAAAAGAATTATGTGATGAATGTTTTGGTTTTAATCAGTTTAGATGTATTACTATTTGTCCGATGGATGCTATAAAGAGAAAATGAATAATTAAATAAACGAGAAAAAATATGTCAAATAAATCAAAAATTGCACTGATGTTATATTTAACATCATTCATTTTCATATTCACAAACACAGTGTTTGCTCATTGTGATTCTTATGATGGACCAGTAATTAAAGATGCTGAAAAGGCAATCGAAACAAACAATGTTAATTTAGTTTTTAAATGGGTAACTAAAGAACAAGAGAAAGAGATTACAGCATTATTTCAAAAAACCTATGAATTGCGAAATGGAGACAAAGATGTATATGAGATTGTAGAAAAACATTTTTTCGAGACTCTTGTTCGATTGCACCGTGAAACAGAAGGTGCTCCATACACAGGCTTAAAACCTGCGGGAACTACAAAACAGATTATTCAAATGACTGATAAAGCTCTTCAAGAAAACAATGTTGAAGATTTCTTACTTAAACTGAATAATCATATTGATAAAGTTGTTCGCGATAAATATCAAAAAGTTTCTGAACTCAATAAAGTAAAAGATGATTCAGTTGAAAAAGGAAGAGAATTTGTAGCGGCTTATGTTGACTATACGCATACAGTTGAAGCAATACACGATATTATTGAACATGGTGGCGGCTCACATGCTGGGCATTAAACATCAGAATAAAAAATAAATAATTGTTAGAAGTTTATTTCTTAACTTTTAAAGATGCTGGATTAGTTAAAAGATAGTTATACCACTAAGGAAAAAATAAAATGGCAGAAACAACAAATAAAGAAATGCTGATTGATGCAATCGGCTATCAAAATGGTTCAATTGTAAGTAAACAGATTCTTAAAAAACCGAACGGAAATATTACACTGTTTGCGTTTGATAAAAATGAATCATTAACGGAGCATACATCTCCATATGAAGCAGTTGTATATATTGTTGACGGTGAAATGGAAATTATGATTGGGGGAAACCCATACAAGGTTAAAGCAGGTGAAATACTTGTTATGCCTGCAGATATTCCACACGGATTAAAAGCTACTGCCAAATCAAAAATGTTATTAACTATGATTAAATGATTTTATAGTGTATAAAGAGATTCTTAACAAAAACTATTTATGTTGATTCTTTATATAAAAAAATTAAAATGAATAAAATTGAATTTGAATCAGTAATATCTGAATTAAAACAATGGGGAAACGTCAATTCTTCCGTTTTATATTTTGAAAAGAAAGTTTGTTTGATGAATAACTGGCCATATGCCGAAATATGGTCGCCAGATAAGGATCAAAAGTTTATGATATGGTCTGGACATTGGAGTAATAATGAGGAATACTTTGAAAAATATTCTAAGTTCAGTTCATTCTTTAAATTTTCAAAAGGAATTGGATTGATAGGACAAGTCTGGCAACAAAAAAAATTACTTTGGATAAATGATCTTTATAATGATAAAAATTTTTTAAGAGCTGATCTTGCAGTAAAAAGTAAATTAAACTCAGCAATTAGTTTTCCAATAAT
>CALLZX010000166.1 GCA_937858935.1 uncultured Ignavibacteriales bacterium
CTAAATTGAATTCTAAAAAGATTAAATTACGATTGTAAATTATTGCAGATTGGATTTTTAATGAGTTCGCATCTTCTTAGTAAGTCTTCTTTTATTCGAGGTGTGCAATGCGAAAAGCATCTTTATCTTTATAAATATCATTACAAAGAAATGGATCAGCTTTCTGATATGCAGAAGGCAATATTTAAGCGAGGCACTGATGTTGGAAAATTAGCGCAAGAACTTTTTCCAAATGGAATTGACACTTCTCCTAAATCACAATTTGAATATGATAAAACAATTAAGTTAACCAAAGAACTTTTGGAGAAAAAACAAAAAGTAATTTACGAAGCATCATTTGGTTTTAGTGATGTCTTGGCAATTGCAGATATTGTTGTGAATGAAAAATCAAGCTTAAAAGTATTTGAGGTAAAAAGTTCAACATCAATCTCAGAAACATATATTCGTGATGCTGCATTGCAGTATTGGGTTATTTCTAATTGCGGATATAAGATTAAAGATTTTTCAATTACTTATATCAATAATCAATATGTAAGAAAAGGCAAGCTGGATATAAATGAACTCTTTGTAACTGAATCAATATTAAAATTAATTCTACCTTTGCAAAAATGGGTTGAAGAAAAAGTAAACCAGTTTAAAAAAGTACTCGCTAAAAAAGTTATTCCTAAAATAGATATTGGTGAACATTGTTATGACCCATACACCTGCGGATTTTATGAATACTGCCGAAAAGATATTCCTGAAAATTCTATTTTCGATCTTTCGGGAATTCATCTGAACAAAAAATATGATTTATATAGAAATGGAATAGTAAAGTTAGAAGATATTCCTGCTGAAGCTGATCTATCAAAAAACGCAAAACTTCAACTTGAAATCTATAAAAGCAAAAAAGATTTGATTGATAAAAAAGCAATTAAAGAGTTTTTATCTGATTTGAATTACCCGATTTATTTTATGGATTTTGAAACATTTCAGCCGGCCGTACCGATGTTTGATAAATCAAAACCATATATGCAGATTCCTTTCCAATATTCTTTGCACTTCAAAAAGAATAAAAAAAGTAAGATTGATCATTTTGAATTTTTAGCTGAGACCGGAAATGATCCACGGATAAAGTTTATAGAAAATCTTTTGCGTGATACAAAAAGTGAGGGTGATATTCTTACTTACAATAAATCGTTTGAAGTTTTAAGACTCAAAGAAATTGCAGAAGCATTTCCTAAGTATAAAAAAGAGATTGAAGAACGCATAAGTAGAGTAAAAGACTTGATGATTCCTTTCCAGAAAAAATATTACTACACTTACAAAATGCAGGGATCATACTCTATAAAATGTGTTTTACCTGCATTGATTCCGGAATTAAGTTATGCGGATTTAGAAATTAATGAGGGCGGACTTGCGTCTGTTGCATTTGAAAGTCTTTACTATGAAACAGATTTAATGAGAATTGCTGAGACTAGAACTAACTTACTCCAATACTGTAAATTGGATACGCTTGCAATGGTTAAGATTTTAGAAAAACTGGAAAGTTTATAAGGAATTAAAATGAAAAAATTATTGATTGTTCTACTGCCTGTATTTGTTGCTTTATCGCTTCAGGCTCAAACAGAAAATATAAAAGTTATGACATATAACATTCGCTGCGGATTTTGTGAAGACTCCAGCAGTGTTAATAACTGGAGTAAGAGAAAATATTTAGTTGCGTACATAATTAAAAATCATAATCCTGATTTAATTGGTTTACAGGAAGCCGAAATGTTTCAGGTAAAAGAGTTAATTGAAATGTTGGACGAATATGATTGGTACGGAGTAAGTCGTGAAGACGGAAAAGAAGGGGGAGAATCAACGGCAATTCTTTATAGAAAAGCTAGATTTTCACCACAACAAAAACAAACACTGTGGTTATCTGAAACACCGGAAATGGTCTCTAAAGGCTGGGATGCAGCATTTAAGAGAACAGTAACCATTACAAAACTAACGGACACTTTGTCTTCAAAAGCAATATATTATTTTAATACTCACCTGGATCATATTGGTGAAGCTGCAAGAACTGAAAGTTCACAAATGATTGTAAATGAGATTGGTAAATACTCCAATGAATATCCTGTTATTTTATCCGGAGATTTTAATTACAGATCTAGTTCTGATGGCTATAAAATAATTGCAAGTAAAATATTAGATACGAAATCTATTTCTAAAACTGAAAGCAATGGCGGCAACATAACTTTCAACGGATTTGGTAAGGACATTCAGCCCGATAATAAGATTGATTTTATTTTTGTAAATGATAAAGTTGAAGTCTTAACTCATATTGTTGATACAACAACCTTTAATGGTTTGTATCCATCAGATCATTATCCGGTCATTTCTGAAATAAGGATAAAATAATCTCAGCATTATTGAGTCTCTAAGGTAAAGCGTTCTTCACCGTCGAGAGGCAAAGAAAAAATAATAGATGATTGATAGTTTTAAAAAATATCTTTTGCTAGTTGTAGAAATATTATTATTAATAAGCCCGCAAACATTTTCTCAAGTTAGATTTGCTGCGATTGGTGATTATGGTCTTGCAGGTGGAAATGAATTAGCGGTCTCAAATCTTATTAAAAGCTGGAATCCCGATTTTATTATTACGCTTGGGGATAATAATTATGAACTTGGGGCAGATTCCACAATTGATGTTAATATTGGACAGTACTTTTACGAATATATCTATCCATACAAAGGAAATTACGGCGCAGGCAGCACTGTAAACAGATTCTTTCCTTCACTTGGCAATCATGATTTATATACTGATAATGCTAATCCATACTTTAATTATTTTGAATTACCCGGGAATGAGCGATACTATGATTTTGTTCAAGGTAACGTGCATTTCTTTGTATTAAATAGTGAGCCGACAGAAATAGATGGTGTTGATGAAAACTCGATTCAAGCAAACTGGTTAGAATCTGCAATGCAAAACTCCTCACCGCAAATGTGGAAAGTAGTTTACTTCCATCATCCGCCATATTCTTCAGGTCCTCATGGTTCCAGCGTTTATATGAGATGGCCATTTAAAAATTGGGGTGCACACATAGTTCTTTCGGGTCACGAACACCTATATGAAAGACTATATTCAGATAGTGTAACTTATTTTATAAATGGGTTAGGCGGTAAAAACATGTATACATTTTTGGAGCCAATCCCGGAAAGCACAGTAAGATATTGTGACAATTATGGCGCGATGCTAATTGAATCTTTTCAAACAGAATTGATCTGTAAGTTTATAAATGTAGATGGAGTGGTAATTGATTCAATCTCAATATCAGATAAAAGTCTGGAACCGCCGATAACAGAATATCTTTTACAACAAAATTATCCAAATCCATTTAACGCATCAACAACAATAAAATATCAAATTCCATTT
>CALLZX010000167.1 GCA_937858935.1 uncultured Ignavibacteriales bacterium
GCACTTACGAAGTAAAATTTAATCCAGCATCAAGTATCTGGCATCCAGCATCCGGTGTTTATTTCTATCAACTTAATGCTGGTAATTATTTAGAAACAAAGAAAATGATATTGATGAAGTGAGAATGTTGTGAAAAAACTTTTACTGGTTCTAATTTTTAATTTTTCATTTTTAATTGGTAATTGTTTTTCTCAGCAGCAAAATCATTTTACTCATTTTACAACGGAAGATGGGCTTTCCCAGTCTTCCGTTTTTAGTATTGCGCAGGATTATTTTGGCTTTATGTGGTTTGCTACAGAAGATGGTTTGAATAAATTCGATGGAAATAAATTTATTGTTTACCGGCCTAAGCAGGATGATTCGACTTCTATTCCTGATCTTGGAATCAGAAAAATCTATAAGGATAAATCGGGTAAGCTTTGGATTTTATCTTTAAGAGGTAAACTATGCAGATACAATCCGCAAAAAAATAATTTCACACGCCATTCATTTAATATTGATAAAAAAAATGTTACCGTTAAAATTATTACACTAGCAGAAGATACTTCAGGATGTCTTTGGGCTGTTACCACAAAAGGTGAGTTTTTTAGTTACGACCAAAAGAAAAATATTTTTATCTATAAAAAGTTGAATGAAAATATTGAAAAACAATTTCAATCAATTCATCTGCAATGTATACTTGTTGATAAAGATAATATATTCTGGATTGGAACGTGGGAAGGGCTTGCAAAATTTAATCCTAAAACTCAGGAATTGACATGGTTTAAAAACAATAGTATAAATCCAAATTCACTTGGCGGGGATATGGTTTTTAGTCTTGCTGAAGATGAATCTGGAAATCTATGGATAGCAAGCGCTAATGGCGGATTAAGTGTTTTAAATAAATCAACTTCAGTCTTTAAAGTTTATAAGAATAACACAGTCCATCAAAAACCTATATCCAGCAACAGGATAATGAGTGTTATGATAGACAGTAGAAAAAAAATATGGATTGGATCATTTGATAAAGGATTGGATCTGTTTGATCCGGAAACAGAATCGTTTACAAATTTTTCGCATAATCCTTCAATTGCAAGTTCATTCAGTATCGGTGCTGTGATGTCAATCTATGAAGATAAAAGTGGAGGAGTTTGGTTTGGTACCGGCGGCGGCGGAATTAATAGATATGATCCATTAAATCAAAACTTTACTCACATACAACATATTCCCGGTAATCCTTCAAGCATAAGTCCAAATCCTGTGCTTGCAATTTGTGAAGACCATCTTGGCAACTTGTGGATTGGCTCTGACGGCGGGGGAATAAATATTAGAGAAAAAGGCTCAGGAGGATTTAAAAACTATTTACAGAACCCAACATTTGGAAGCAATGCAATAACAGTAATTTATGAAGACAGCAAAGGAAATATTTGGATCGGTGCTGATCCTGGTGTTAACTCACCAGCGGGGGAGTTAATTAAGTATGATAGAAAGACAAAATTATTTTCTCAGTTCAAAAAGGTTTCTTTAAATTTCGGTGGCATTTCAGCAATTCACGAAGATAAGTTTGGAGATTTATGGATCACAACCCCTTCAGATGGAAT
>CALLZX010000168.1 GCA_937858935.1 uncultured Ignavibacteriales bacterium
AACTTAGATGTATCAATTATTGCAGCGCCTCCAAAAAGTTTCTTATAAGATTCGGGTACGGAGCCAACAGTTGCCCCTTTTTTACCTAAAATACACCAGGACTCTCGATAACGAACACTGTCTATGTATAAGCTACCTAATGTTTCAATAGCACGTCTAACTGGTGTACCGCCGCCAAAACCCAGTACGGTCTGAGCAGCATCATCAGAAATAGCTAACGCAACAAGCTTCCCAGTCGGCAGCGAGTTAATATAATTAATTAGAGAATCTGCATTTTGCGTAATAGTATTTGGTGCGGCAAAATATCTGATATTACTTGGCTCAAGAGTAAGTGAATCAATTTCTGCAGATGCCATACCCCAGAAAAAAGTATTTGGTAAATATTCTTGAGTATTGAAAATCATAGAAGCAAATTTTCCATCACTAGAACCTGCAGAAGTTATTTTAAGGGAATTAAAAACACGGCTTAACTTCCATGATTGACTGGTACTGTCAAACTCAATATTTCTTTTGATAACATCATTGGGATTATGGTCCTTATCAATAAACCAATTATAATCTGTATCAATATTTTTAAATGAATATGAAGGTGACCAATTAACTTGAGGTGAGTTCAATCTAGCTCTGTACCAATATCGTTCATTAAGATTGATATTACCTAAAGAAAGCTTTGTAAAAAGGATACCCATTGTATATTGGTTTTCAATTGCATTATTAAATTCCGGATTGTCTGAAACAGATACTAAAAATTCTTCCAACTCCCCTTCTTCCTTAACACTTGGATTAAGAAAAACCAAAGTGTCTTTAAACGTTGTGTAATAGTTCTCTGTCTCAACAGGTCTAATCGATGAAGAATAAACCTGGAAATTATAAATCAACGAATTATCATTTTCATAAATTTCATCTATCACATTATCCGAATCTAAAACAACAGACAAGCTGTGCTGTCCGACTAATCTCATAGTATGAACATATATTGATATTTTGTCAGAATATAATGGGCAAGGTATAATCAAATTTTTTGTAAAAATAAGAGAATCAAAATACGTGTTAGTGATTACAATATGAATTGAATCATTTACAACATTTCCCCAATTGAATATGCTTAATGTTACAAGTACCGAATCTTCAAGATCTGATACTTGATTCGGGGTTAATAAAACTGAATTCTGATTAATAATGAAGTTTGGTTTTTCTGGAACAGCAAATCGAATAATTGGATCATTAAAAAGCATATTACTAAAATTAAAAACTCTGTTTACATCGCTAAAACCATATAAACTAAATTGTTCCAGTTTTGCAAGAATATGTGCTTTGCTGATGGTAGTAACAGAATCAACAAGAATTTTTTTATAGAAGAGTCCAGGATATCTGAGTGAGGTTGAAAGATAACCAAGAGTCGAATTCCCTAAATAAGCTATAGCCTGTCCATTGCTTGATTGAGCAACAAATAATTCACCGAAAGCATCTACATCGGGTTCAGCAAATTTACCGGTTGAGCATCCAAAATCTGAAATGAGGGGATATCTATCAGGAAAAATATTTTTAATATCTTCTACTCCTGTTATACCATTATCCCATGTTCGTGTGCCGCTATGACCTATATAAGAAATAAATAATCCACTGCTGTCAACTGCATTTTGAATTTCTTGAAGC
>CALLZX010000169.1 GCA_937858935.1 uncultured Ignavibacteriales bacterium
AAAATTATCCAAATCCATTTAATCCAACTACGAGTATACAGTATGCAATAAGCAGTACACAATTTGTGATACTTGAAGTTTGCGATATACTTGGCAGGGAAGTTTCAACCTTGGTTAATGAAGAAAAACAGGCAGGAAGTTATGAGGTTGTTTTTAATGCAAGCACTCTTTCAAGCGGAGTTTATTTCTACACACTAAAAGTAAATGGAGTTTCTTATTCAAAGAGTATGATATTATTGAGATAATTGTAATCTTATTGTAATGAAGAGTTTAGATCAAGCTTAGCATCTAAAACTAATCTGCCTTCTGTGTAGCAGTCACCATCACAATAGTTTGTTACAGAAGATGAAATATTTCCTCCATCGATTGAGTAAACAGTAACCAAACGGTTATCTATTCTTGCACTGTATTTAGCTTTAACTGAGTAATCGCCGTTTGGAACCCAATACTCATAAGCAAATGTATCGAGAGTATCTACAAAGTAGAGCAAATCATTTTCAAAATCTCCGTAATAAACTTCAATTGGAACTACTGGATTTAATCCATCCAGAGTTGCTTCGATTCGAAGTATTCCTTCAGAAGGTTCTCTGTCTAAACAGTCATAAGGTTTATAGTTTCCATCGTTGCAATTTTCATCGCAGCCGGTTAATAATATCAACATGCTTAATGCGAATGCAAATACGAAAAAATAAATGGTTGATTTAATCTGATTATCCATTAAAATCCTACTCCAATTGTTATAAAAGCTAAATGTGAATCCAGAGAGCCAAACCGTAGATATTGATAAGCAGTTTTAATCATAATCTGAGAAGGACTTCCATCATTTAGCGGAAAATTAAATTGCAATCCGCCTGTTAAAACCGGGGCAACAGGATTATTAAAATCTTTATTAGATCCTGCATAATTAATCCACCCCCATCCGGCTTGTGCTCTTGCAAAAAATGTAATTGTTCTGTTTATAGGAAAGTTTTTCTGCAATCCTAATCCTCCCCAGATTCGGTATTCTGATAGAAGCAGATAAACATCACTTGATTCCTGATGCAGTACTTTTCTGGCGGTTGGATTGAAATAACCGCTTAATACCACATATACATTCTGTTTTGCTAGCGCCAGTATTGATATATCAGAACCGATGTAAAAAAAATCTTCATTAAATGCTGTGCCGCCTTCTATAGAAAATATGGGTTTACCTATTCCGTTATCTTGGGCATAAGAATATTCCGAGATGAATATCAAAAAAAAGCTGATAAGAATAATTGTAAAACCGCTTACTATATTTTGGGGTTTAAGTCGTCTCATAATTAAGATAATGTTTCAAAATTCTTTTTGTGGTTATGGAATACTAAGAACGTCGTATTCTAACTCAAATATTGTGCCTTATTAAAATAGGATTTGTGAGAAATCTTTGATGTGACTTTATTAACAATGTTCAATTTTTTTAAATATCTGTATACGATTAACCACAATAATGATTTATTAAAAAATACTATGCTGCTTTTTCATTTATCTCCGTTTCTTTAATACTGGATTTTAGAGTTTTAATATTTCTGCGTTTATCAAAAACTCTTTCTTGTGCATGATGTCTCTGGAAGATCGAAAGTTTAAAGTAAATAACTGATCCTAAAACAGTTTTAAGTAAATATTCTTTTATAGATCCATCAAAAGTCTGTATTAAAATGAACTTCCACCATCTCTTTAGTATGTTTTTCTTGGAATAGAATATCTTAATTACTTTTTCGTAGTAATAATATATCTGTTCTTCAGTTAAGTGCTTATGTCTGAACAAAACGTGATCACCTTCGTAATGAGTTATATCGTTATCAACAATTCGGTTTTCATCAACCATCTTTTTGTGTAATGGTGTGCCGTAAATAGGAATTGAAATAGATGGTAGAATAACATTAACACCAACTTCTTCTAACTTTTGAGGTAATGTTTCGTAGTACTCTGGCGTATCTTCATCAAGTGCGAACATAAATCCTGTAAAAGTTAAAATGCCTTTCTTGTTTAATTTGTGGAAAAACTCCTTGTATTCTTCAACTTTGTTTTGTTTTTTTTCAACATCGCGTAAACTTTCTTCATTTAAAGATTCCATTCCAAGAAATGACATTCTGCAGTTAGCCTTGCTAAGTAATTCTACATATTCGTTATCACGTAAACATTCAATGCTGTATTGAGCGCCAATTGCCCAGAATTTTAATTTTGCAATTTCTCGTAAAAGATTTTTGGCATTTGTTAAACTTCCGCCCAGATTATTATCAAGAATCATCGCTGTTTTTCTTTTAATGAACGGCAGCCCTTTTGTGTTAGTTAAATCTCTTATTACATCTTCAACAGGGCGTGTTCTATATGGAGCGCGTTTAATGTTTAACTGGCAATATGTGCAAGGATGAGGACATCCTCTTGATGCCTCTGTAACTATTGGTGTAAAATATTTTGATTCAACAAGATCATATCTAGGTGCAGGAATATCATTTAAATCAGGAGCTAAGTCAGCTTCATATCTTTTCTTAAGTCTTCCTGTTAACAAATCGTTAACCATTTGTGTCCAGACTTTGTGAGCTTCGCCGACGCAGATTGAATCAAAATATGGTTCTACTTCATCAGGAAAAGTTGATGCAAATTTACCGCCTCCAATTACAACTTTGCCCATCGCTCTGAACCTTGACGCCACTTCATAAGCGTGTGGTGATAAATAATCCATAAAACTTATTGCGATAAAATCAGCATCAGTGTTATAATTAATTGGACGAACCATTTCATGAAGAACTTCAACTTCTACATTAGACGGAGTTAAAGCTGCAAGTAAAATTCCAGGTAATGGCGGAGCAGGATTTTTTGCATAGTAAGGTTCTTCGTTCAAAAGGTTTTGGAATAATACTATAATTAAAAGTTTGGGTTTAGATTTATTTTGCCTTTTCATTTTATAATTCATCCTTTCTTCGCTTTACTACATAGCTTTCAAAACTGACGATTCGGGTACCTTGGTTTCATACTCAGTCCATATTTCTTCAACTACGCTTACAAGTTTGTTTATATCTTCTTTGGTATGGCTTGCTGTTATACTGATACGGAATCGTTGTTGAGAAACAGGTACTGCCGGATATTCAATTGAGTTTATGAATATTCCGCGTTCGTGGAATTTATAAGCAGCATCTCTAATGTTCATTTCCATAGGAACACGCAAAGGAATAATTGGTGTTTCACTTGCAACATTAAAACCAATGTTATTTAATAATTTAGCCGCATATTTAACATTGCTTCTAAATGTGTTTAAAATTGATGGGTCGTTTTCTAATAAATCTAATCCGGCTAGAACAGAAGCAATTGTTATTGGTGATATAGAAGCGGAGAACATATATGATCTTGCAAAGAATCGCAGGTAATCAACAACCGGTTTTGCAGCAGCAACAAATCCGCCGGTTACAGCAAATGATTTGCTGAATGTTCCCATAACAATATCAACTTCACCATCTAATCCAAAATAATCGCTTGAACCTCCGCCATGTTGTCCAATAGTTCCTGTTCCGTGTGCGTCATCAACTAAAAGAATTGCATCGTATTGTTTGCAAACGGCCACTATCTCATCAAGAGGAGCAATATCTCCGTCCATTGAATAAACCCCTTCAACTCCAACGTAAATATTTCTAGGGTTTATTTTTCTTGCATCTTCTAATTTTGCTTTTAAGTTTTCTACATCGTTATGTAGAAAATGAATTCCGCGCGCACTACACATTTTCATTCCATCATAAAAAGATGCGTGGCTGTATTGATCATAAACAACATAATCATCCGGGCCTACTACTGCTGAAACTAAACCTACATTGGCCCCATAACCGCTTGAAAAAATCAATGCATCTTCTGTTCCCTTTAATGATGCAAGTCTTTCTTCTAACTCTTTATGGATTTTAGTATAGCCGTTTAGAAGCGGAGGCCCGCCGATTCCAATTCCATATTTTTCAATTGTCTGTTTAACGTATTCTTTAATGTATGGATGATTTGCGAATCCTAAATAATTGTTTGATCCGAACATTAACATTTTTCTTGTAATGCCTAAGTATTCGTCATAAACATCAACTTCACGATCGGAGGGACTAGAAATGCATCTTAAATGAAGCATTTGTTTGTTACTGGATAGACTTTCAAGAAATTCTCCGAAGAAATTTACTCTATCCGTTAGAGGCATTCTTCTACCTCTCAAAAGAATATCTCTTAAATCAAAATTTTCGCCGCCTTGGTATTCTTGCTTTGCTGACATTTTATTTGCTCACTTTCTTGTCTTGTTATATGTATCTTATTTCTGATAGAAAACTAATGTGATTAAAGAAGGAAGGTGTCAGTAAGTTCTAATAGAATTGTAAAAAACTTGTCATGCTTTTTTTAGCAAAG
>CALLZX010000170.1 GCA_937858935.1 uncultured Ignavibacteriales bacterium
TCATCATTGCAAAGAATAATAAAATGGTTGCTATCAATTCTGCATTAGAGATTGATCTTACGGGCCAGGTTTGTGCAGATTCTATTGGTACAAGATTTTATTCTGGTATTGGCGGACAGGTAGATTTTATTCGTGGTGCTTCAAAATCTGAGGGAGGAAAACCAATAATAGCGTTACCTTCTTCTACAAAAGATGATGCGATTTCTCGTATAGTACCAATTTTAAAACCAGGCGCTGGTGTTGTAACATCCAGAGGGGATGTTGATTATGTGGTTACTGAGTATGGGGCAGTAAATCTGTGGGGAAAAACTATCCAGGAAAGAGCTAAGGCCTTGATTTCAATCTCACATCCTAAATTCCGCGATGAATTGACCAAGTATGCTAAAGAAACTTTTCATATTTAAGCAAACATGGTTGCAGTAATTGGAGATGTGCATGGTTGTTTTTATACTTTAAAACAATTGGTTGATAAGGTAAGAAACAAATATTCTTCAATTGAAATATTTTGTGTTGGCGATCTTGTGGATAGAGGAAATCACAGCTTTGAAGTAATTGAATATATTATTGCTGAGAATATTAAGTTCACTCTCGGCAATCATGATTATATGTTTTATTCTAATATGAGGGATCCATTTAGCTTAATGGCAAAATCCTGGAATTATAACGGAGCAGAAACAACCTTATTATCCTACAAAGATAGAATGCATCAAATGGATGAACATCTTGATATGATAATTAGCACTCCGCTTTTTTATAATCTTGATGATTGTTTTGTTTCTCATGCGGGCATTTCAAAATCACTCAAAGATAAACTTCCATCAAGTTTTCTTTCCAATGATTCTGAATTAAAAGAATTCTTAAGTACTGATTTGTTCAATCAGGATAGTATAATATGGACTCGGGGTGATTTGTTAAACATCGGTAAGCTTCAAGTAGTCGGCCACACACACCGCAAAGAAGTTTTCTTTGATAAAACTTCAAATGCCCTTTATATCGATACGACTGCTTTTGGTAATAATAAACTCAGTGCTGCAATTATACAACAAAACACATTAGTTGAAATAATTGACCAGAAAACCTGTGTTGATGACGTTAACAGAAATTGGATTTATCAGCTTTAACCAAGGCTAATTAAAATTCTATACTTAAGGTAAAGATTCTATTGATAGTTTATCCATTTTGCTCCTGAGTGTTGTTCTCGGGATTTTTAATATTTTAGCGGCACCAGAAACATTTTTCCCAGCTTTGTTTAAGGCCCAATCAATTATTTCTCTTTCCTTTGATAAAATATATTTATCAAACCCTCCGTATTCTTCAATCGGGTTTTCTGATACTTCTTCTTTAGTAGTCCCACTTATAAGAGGATCCAGCACAGTTGTATTCAAATATTGATTCGGAGAAAGAGCGATAATTCTTTCAGTCATATTCTCAAGTTCTCTAACGTTACCAGGCCAATCATATTTCTTAAGGATAGAATAAATGTTTTCATTAACATATTGCACTTTATCTTCAGCACCATGTTTTTTTAAGAAATGTACAAGTAATTCCGGAATATCTTCCTTTCGTTCGCGAAGTGGAGGAAGGACAACCGGAATTATATTTAATCTATAATAAAGATCTTCTCGGAAAAATTTATTCTTAACACGTTCCTTAAGATCAACTTTAGTTGCACAAACTATTCTAACATCAATAGGAATATTTTCTGTACTACCAACCCGTGATATTTCTTTTTCCTGCAATACTCTTAACAGCTTTACCTGGATAGGCAATGGAAGATCATCAATATCATCAAGCAGTAAAGTTCCACCATTTGCTTTCTCAAAATAACCTATGTGCCTTTTAACAGCACCGGTAAATGCCCCTTTTTCATGTCCGAATAATTCGCTTTCAATTAATGTTTCTGGAATAACTGCGCAATTGATGGCAATAAATTCTTTATCTCTGCGGTGTGAATAACTATGAATTGTTCTTGCACAAAGCTCTTTTCCGGTTCCACTTTCACCTTGAATTAAAATAGTGTGGTCCTGTGGTGCAACCATTTTAATCATGTCTAAAAAGTTCTTTACTTTAGCAGATGAACCAATGATTGTTTTCTTTTCAAAAAATTCAAGTCTGCTTTTCAGTTTTGCATTTTCAGAAAGAACATTACTTAATTGTTCGATATGTTTTAGAATACTTAAAAGCTGTTCCGGAGAAAATGGCTTTAATAGATAATCATAAGCACCAAGTTTTAATGATTCAATTGCGGTCTCAACTGTTGCATATGCTGTAATTATTATTACAACTGTTCTTGCATTTATTTCTTTTGCGGATCTTAAAATATCCAATCCATTCGTACCGGGTAAACGTAAGTCTGTTATAACTACATCGTAGTTCTCTTGTCTAAGTGAGTTAAGAGCCTCAGTGCCATCGCTAAAACTATTTACATCATAATTATCTTTTTTTAGGATATCAGTTAAAGTTTTTCTGGTAATCTTTTCATCTTCAACCAGCATTATTTTCATACTTAACCTCTGTAGGTAGAATTACTGTAAAAATTGTTTCTTTATTTGGTACAGATTTTACTTCTATTTTTCCGTTATGATTTTCAACTATTCCTAAACTAACCCAAAGACCAAGTCCTGTTCCTTCTCCGGGATCCTTAGTTGTATAGAATGGATCAAATATTTTTTCTAATTCATTTTCTTTTAACCCAATTCCATTATCATTAATAGAAAAGAATATGTGTTTATCATCCCGAATTCCTGATTTAATTTCAATTCGACCTTTTGCAGAAACAGCATCAAAAGCATTAATTAGTATGTTCATAATTACTTCCTGTATAAGTTGATTATCCGCACAAATTGCCGGAATATCTTCTAAAAGATTTAGAGTAACGGTCGCTTGTTTCTGTTTAAATTTATATTCAAGAAGTTTATAAACATTTATTATCATTTGATTGATGTTTAGTGAATCAGTTATTTGAGTTTGCTGTCTTGCAAAACCGAGTAATTTCTTGATTACATTTTCTATATAGTTCATTCCCTCATTGATTAGAGCTAAATATTCAGTAGTCTGTTCTTTGTTATTAGGCTCTTTTTGTATTGCATACAAACAGTTTTTAATGCCATTTAAAGGATTGTTTATTTCGTGTGCAATACCGGAAGCAAGTCTGCCGATAGAAGCTAGTTTTTCAGATTGATATACTTGCTTTTGCGCAGTTGCTAATTGTTGTTTGGAGAGATTTAACCTTTTCAATAAATCATCAAATCGGTTTATAAGAAATCCGATCTCGTCCTTATTTCCTCTTAGAGTAATTCCTTCAACAGTTTTAAAATCAATTTTATCAATCTGATCAACAAGACTTTTTAGTTTGAATGTTACTTTATTAATTAAAAAATATAGAACTGTTAGAGTAGCTATCGATAGCAGAATTGTTAATGAAAGAAGCACGAAAAAAATATCATTGATTTCCTTTTTAATTGGTTCTGCATCAAAACCAATTTTTACAACACCCCATTTTTTATTAGCTATTTTTAACGGCGCATAAGTATCTAGTAACCATCCGTAATCCCTGGATTTGTAGATTATACTTTTATACTTACCAGTAATTAAATTATTATCTGGTTGATTCAATGAAATTGATCCTGATCCATTTCTATCTTTTCCTGCAACAATCTCATTGTTGTTATCATAAATCTCAATGTACTTTATGTCCCTTACCCTTTGCATATAGTTATCGATATAAGTTTCAAGTAAGTCATCTTTTAATAACTCACGTTGTTCTGCATATATAAGAGCATCTAGCGCAGGAACTGTAAAAGCATCAACAATTGATTGTGCGTTAGTAACCTCTTTCTCTATTAAAATAGTTCTCCATTGAAATAGGATTGCTAAAGAAATAATCATCATTATCAATAGAATTACAGAACCAGTTACAAAAAGTATTCGTGTTTTTAAACTATTCTGGATGGAAATCATTTTTGTTTCCCCGAGTATTTTCTAATCAAATCATAATCACCATCATTTGCTTCGACAAATCCATAAATAAATTCCTTATCCCATGATTTTACAAGTTCCTGATACTTTCGTTGTTTCAAATCTATTTTTAGTAATAGAGATTTGATTACACCAATTATTTCAGGATCATAATTTTGTACTGCTACTATTGGTGAACCAGGAACAGGTTCGGAATATTCTATTATTTTTATTTTTCTCTCCTCGTATTCCTTAATAACTCTATCTTTAACAACACCGGCGTCAAAGTCACCATTTAATACCTGATAAATTACATTTTGATGATAAGCAAAGTTTTTAATCTCTTTAATATCTTTTTCAAGAATATTGTACTTCAATAATTCATATTTGATTAACCAGTTTCCGGAGAAAGATTCGCTGGAAGGTAAAGCAACTCTTTTCCCTTTTAAATCTTTTATAGATGCAATACTGCTGTTAGATTTTGTAAAAACTACAGATTTAAAAAATGGTTTAAAATCCTCATTCAATGGTTTTAGGATAGGAATTATCCCATACCGCTCGTGTGCATTTATGTATAGCAGAGTTCCAAAAAATGCAATAGCTACTTCACCGTTTATAAGTTGATTAACAGTTTCAGAATATGAGGTACTTAACTTAAGCTCAAATTGAAATTTCTCACTCTGATTTAAAAAATCAATTATTGGCTGATAACCTTTGAAGATTATGTTTGGCGGGTATCTGGAAATAACTCCAATATAAACAGTTTTTTTTTCTTTTTCAGAAATAGAATTTAATTCTTGTTTGCCAGCTGGGATTTTTGTGGAAATATCAACTGCTGATTTGTAAAATAGAAATGTTGCAGCAAAGCCAACTACAACAAAAACTAAAAGTGAAACTAAAAATTCTTTTCTGAACATAAATGCAGATCTGTCAAAGTATTTTTTTATTTCAGTCTTCAAATTTCAGTCCTAGTAATCTTCTCATATTGTTTTTTATTTTCAAGTCAAACCTAATTAAAATGACGAATAATCGCCATAGTGACGACGATAAATCGCCTAGTTTGTTTAATTATTGGTTAAAGAATAAAAAAGTTGAGCATTTTGAACTATTTTAAGATATAATAAGGGCAATAATTTTAATTGCTTAGGGCACCATCCTTGCTAAAAACAATTACTATTTCAATCAAAAGGAGTAAAAATGGAAAACATAATTGCACGCTGGGAATGGCGTACATTCACAAATGATCTAGCTAATGCTGAAATAAATATCAGGAAACATCCTGAAGGAAAAACGCGTGAGAGCGATGAAGTTTACATTCTTTCTGAAGTAAGTATGGATAACACAAAAGTCCGAGATGATTTAATGGACATAAAAACTCTTCAGCAAGTAAATGAAGATAGATTAGAACAGTGGCTGCCGATTATGAAAGGAACATTTCCACTTCCAGTTGCAGAAATTGAAAAAGTATTTAAGTGTTTCAGAGTTGCACTTCCAAAGTTTGAAAGAAATGAATACACATTTGATCAATATCTTAAAGAAGTTATTGCACCTTCCAAATTATTAAAAGCGGTTAATGTGCATAAAAAAAGAACTGGATTTACTATAAACAACACAATTGTTGAAATTGCAGAAGTAACTGTTGATGGTAAAGTAATTAAAACGGCAGCAGTTGAAATGGAAGATCCCGCCTTAGTTATTAAAACTGTTAGAGAACTTGAACTGGATAAATTTCCAAATATTAATTACTTGCGCGGACTAAAAAACTTAGTCGGAATGAAATAAGGAAAAATAATATGGCAAATGAAATAGAACGTAAATTTTTGGTTAAAGGCGAATTCAAAAATCTTTCTGGCAAAGAAACCAGAATTGTACAAGGTTATCTTTCATCAGTACCAGAGCGAACGGTTCGTGTACGTATTAAAGGTGATAAAGGATTTATTACAATCAAAGGAATTGGTAGTGCATCTGGTGCTACCAGGTATGAATGGGAAAAAGAGATTCCAACATCTGAAGTTGAAGAATTATTAAAAATCTGTGAACCAGGCGTGATAGATAAAACAAGATATCTAGTAAAAGTTGACAATCACACTTTTGAAGTTGATGAGTTTTATGGTGAGAATAAGGGACTAACCGTTGCTGAAATTGAATTAAGTTCAGAATCAGAAGCATTTGTAAAACCCGAATGGTTGGGTGAAGAAGTTACAGGAAATACTAAATATTATAATTCAATGCTGATGAAAAATCCATTTACTAAATGGTAAAATCAACTTAAAAATTAGTATTAATCACTTTATCATTTTAAAAATTATATGACAAAATTTGATCCGCTCGATATGAATAACTATCGTATCGAAAAACTTCCTAAACGTGACAAATCAAAATTTGAAAAATGGTTAGCTGTTTTAGGTCCGATTTTAGCTTTGATCGCCTTTATTTTATTTGCCTATGTAATAAAATTTCCTTTTTTAGAATCGATTAATTCAAACGAACTAGTTTCTGAAACAGCAAAAAAAGCGTATGATAAATTAGGCTCCGCAGTTTTTATAAGAAATAATGAATATATGCTTGCCATTTTTGTTGCCTCTATAATTCTTTGGATGACGGAAGCAATCCCAAATTATTTAACATCACTTATGTTAATTATCAGTTTAGTATTAACCGGTGTCCTTTCTGAAAAAGTTGCTTATGCTCAGCTTGGTCATCCAGTGATGTGGTTGAATATAATGTCATTCGTGCTTGCAAGTATGTTGGTCGTAACAGGACTAGCAAAAAGATTCGCTCTTTGGCTAATCATTAAATTCGGGAAAAATGCCAATACTATTTTTATTAGTTTTTTAATTATAAATCTTGTTTTATCCGCATTTATTTCTGCTACGACTGCAAAGGCAGCAATATTGCTACCTATTTTTATGGTAATCGCAGCAATCTATGGGGCAAGAGGTGGTGAAAATAGAAATAATTTTGGTAGAAGCATTGTTCTTCAAAATCTTCTAAATATAAATCTTGGTGCCGGTGCTTTTGTAACGGGTTCCGGTGCTAATTTAATTGCTGCAGCACTAATAGGAGGTGCAATCGGTGGAAATATTTTCTTCTCCGAGTGGATGATGGCAATGTTTCCAATTATGGTCTTACTAATGTTTATTGGATATTTTATAGCGATGAAGATTTTCTTCCCGCTTTCACCAGAAGAACGCTTACCTCAAATTGAAGGCGGAATGGAGAGATTAAAACAAGAATATGAAAAACTTGGCTCAATAAGTTTTCTTGAAATCAAATCCGCAGTAATTTTTATTGCGATATTAGCACTTTGGGCCACTGACAATATTCATGGAATTAGTGCCACAGCAGTTGCTTTTGTTGGTGCAATCGTTGCTTTACTACCGAGAATTGGAATCGTTAAATGGAATGAAGTTGATGTTCCTTGGCATCTTATGTTATTCTCTGCTGGAGCTTATACTTTAGGTGCCGGCCTTGATGAAACTGATCTCCCCTCAATTAGTGTTAATGCATTTTTTGATCATTTGGGAATCGGTGATCATACAAGTTTCTGGTTATTGTATTTATTGTTAACCGGAGTTATGATTTTTAGTGCTCTAGTTTTTCAATCTAAAACTATGCGTGCAATGATTTTTATTCCGATTGCAATTGGTGTTGCAAACAGATTTGGTTTTGATATTGTAAGTCTGGCACTTCCCGTCGCATTCATGATTGAACATGTTTACGTCCTTCCATTCAACAGTAAACCAGCGGCACTACTTTATGAAACAGATCAATATAGTTTAACTGATACTTTTAAATTTGGTCTGACAATGATGGTTATTTCTTGGCTGCTTATTATTGCTGCGGGGGAAACATGGTTTAGATACTTAGGCATAACACCTAATGGTGTATTCGGGATTTTTTGATTTGCATTTTTTGTTCAGTAATAAGATCAGATAAAATTGAAAATACTTAAGAAGAGGATTAGAACTCTATGTTTTTAAAAAAAACAAAAAAACTTGAAACCCAGATTGATGAATATCTTGATTTGGTTATTACAGGCGGACTCATATTTAAATTAGGGATAAGATGCTACCTTGATCATCAAATGGAAGCATTTGAAGGCCATCTAAAAGATTTGAGAAAAGTTGAAGAAAATGCTGATGACTTGCGAAGAAATATTGAAATAAAACTATACACGCGCACGCTCATTCCTGAATCCAGGGGTGATGTTTTGGGTTTGCTTGAGAGTTGTGATAAAGCATTGAATATAACTGCTGAAACTTTACTTGAATTTTCTGTTGAGATCCCAAATTTATTGCCAGAATTAAAAAATGATTATCTCGATATCGCAGAAAGTTCAATTTCTTGTCTTGAAAATACAGTAAGCGGTATAAGGTCTTACTTTAAAAATGTTGATGCTGTTCGCGATTATGTTACCAAAGTTCAGTTTTATAAAAAAGAAACAAATAAGATTGCAGAAAGAATAAAGCGCACGGTTTTTAGAACTGATAACGAGCTTAGTTTCAAAATTCATACACGCTATTTTACTTTTCATATCGAAAGAATTGCAGAACAGTCTGAAGATGTATGCGATAGACTTTCAATAGCTATAATTAAAAGGTTCGAATAACTTTGGATATCTCAGTTTGGTTTTTTATTAGCAGTGGTTTATTTCTTGGTTGGTCTTTAGGTGCTAATCATGCTGTAAATGTATTCGGTACTGCTGTGGTTTCCAAAATGGTAAAGTTTAGAACCGCTGCAATCATATCCGGAATATTCGTTGTCCTTGGTTCAGTTATTAGTGGTGCAGGTACAACAAAAACATTAACAGATTTAGGTTCAATAAATGCTATTGCAGGTAGTTTTTCCGTTGCATTAGCAGTTGGAATATCTGTTACATTGATGACCAGAGCAAAGTTACCTGTCTCAACTTCGCAAGCTGTAATTGGTGGTATAATCGGCTGGAATATTTTTACGGGATCACCAACAGATTATAATTCATTGTCAAAAATACTATTTAGCTGGATTGCTTCACCTATTATTGCCGCGATATTCGGTTTTCTGATTTTTAAACTAATTAAAAAAACTGTTTTAAAATGGAAAATTCATCTTCTTCGTTTAGATAATTACACAAGAATTGGATTAATTATTGTCGGAGCATTAGCATCATATTCATTAGGTGCAAATAATATTGCAAATGTAATGGGAATGTTTGCATCTGCCCCTCTATTCAAAGATTTGAATGTTGGAAATTTAATAGTTGTTTCAAGTGCACAGCAATTATTTTTGTTAGGTGGGTTAGCAATTGCTGTTGGAATTTTTACTTACGGCAACAATGTGATGGAAACTGTAGGAACAGATTTATACAAAATTTCACCAATCACTGGCTTTGTTGTTGTATTTGCTGAGTTTATTGTACTCTGGCTCTTTACTTCCCAAAGTTTAGAAGCTTTTTTATTAAAAAATAATCTACCGTCAATTCCACTCGTTCCACTTTCTACTACGCAGGCATTTATTGGTGCAGTAATTGGTGTTGGTTTAGCAAAAGATCCGCTATCCATAAATTTTAAAGTATTAGGAAAAATTGGAATTGGTTGGGTAGTTGCTCCGTTATCTGCCGGGTTAATAACATTTATCTCACTGTTTTTTATCCAGAACGTATTTGAGCAAAAAATTATTCATCCGGTCCCATATCAAATTACAACTTCTGTAATCCTCAAATTGAATGATGAAGGAATTGAGACCGAAAATTTAAAAGACATGCTGAACAATAGATTCACAAATAATAAAACCTTTTTAAATGAACTTAAAAGCAGATATGATTATAATAGTGAACAGATATATGCAATATATAAATATGCTTTAATCGACAGTTTTAGAATAGATTCCGTAATGATTAATGATTTACATGAAAATTATCAATTGACGATAACTCAAAAAAGTAAGTTGAAAGAACTGCATGGAAAATCATTTAGTCACAAAATTGATTTTGAGGAAGCAGTTTTTTCAAATTCCCAAGAATGGAGTTTTAACGGCAACAAACTAAGGGATAAAGAAATCGCGGAAAAGAAAATTAAAGTTGAAGAACTATTTAGAGTTACGAATAAAACTAAAAGTAATAATAATTAAACAACATATTTAGAGGAGATAAAATGAACTTTAAGAAAAACTTTTTACTAATTATCGCTATCTCTGTGCTCTCAATTCTTGGATTAAACGAATTGAATGCACAAGATGCAAAAGTTCCTGGTGGAGATGAAAAAGTTCCATTAGGCGTTGAAGCCAGAAATGGGAAACTACTTTTTCAATCGGATAACGGAGATTTTCAATGGTGGTTTGATTCAAGAATTCAGGTTGATGGAGCTATTTACAACGAGAACAAAAATGAAATGAGCAATGGTATTATTTTAAGAAGAGCAACTTTTGCACTAAAAGCTGTTCTTTGGAGAGACTGGCAAGCAGAATTCGATATGGATTTTGCTGAAGATACAGATACCGATCCGCAAACCGATTGGAGAGATATGTGGATTCAATACACTGCTCCCAAATTAGATCTTTCACTTCGAGTTGGTAATTTTAAAGAACCGTTTGGTATGGAGCGTTTGAACAGCTCAAGATTATTAACATTTCTGGAGAGATCTGCTGTTTCCAATGCTATACCTTTAGGAAGAAGAATTGGTATTTCAGCAAGATATTGGACGGATTTTGGACAAGTTACAGCAGCTGTTATGGGTCACGAATTAGGAACAAGAGTTGACAAAGGTCAGCAAGATGAAGGTTATTCAACCAACTTGCGCGTTTCAGTCGCTCCAATAAATAATTTCGGAAATAATTTTCATGTTGGGCTTGCTGGCTCATATAAAATACCTGATGTAACTTCAGAATTAAGGTTGAACACAATTGAGATAAGTGCAAGAACAGAAACTTATGTTTTCAATCCAAAATTCCTTCACACAGGAGATATTTCTGATGTTAACTATTATACTCGATATGGAGCAGAATTAATGTATATCAATGGACCATTTTATTTTCAATCTGAATTTATGGGAACCAGTATTTATAGGTGGTATGCAAACCCAACTGTTAATTTACAAGGTGGATATGTTTTGGCAGCCTGGATGCTTACTGGTGAAACTCGTTATTATTATGTTGATGAAGGTGAAGTTGGACCGATTGAGAAACCAATAAATTCCTGGGGTGCTCTTGAGGTAGCAGCTAGATATAGTATTACCAATTTGAATGATATGGATACAGATATACACGGCGGACAATCAAATCAGCTAATGCTTGGTTTGAATTATTATCCAAATTCCAATATAAAATTACAAATCAATTATTCTTATGTTAATTTAGATCAGTTTGCAACACGTAAAGGAAATCTATATGGTGACGATGACCATTCATTTATTCAAATGCGCGTTCAAGCGTCATTATAAAAAGGAGATGTATATGAAAAGAATATTAATAGCAGCAATACTTATTTTCTCTGGAATTTTTATTTCTTGTTCTAGAGAAGAACCATTTGTAGCACCACCACCACCACCACCAGATGTACAGATAAATGAAGTATATTCACGCGGTACACTTGGAAATGAGGATTGGATTGAGATTTATAATCCTTCAACAACTGCAACAGATATTAGTGGATTTAAAATTTATGACTCTGGTGGACAGGCTGGAAGTAAGCCAAAAAAAGAAATTCCTCAAGGAACAATTATCCCAGCGGGTGGATTTTTTGTTGTTGTCGTTGATGATACTTTAGAGAGTGGTTTTGGATTATCATCGTCTGGTGAAACAGTATGGTTGGAAAATGCTTCAAGTTCTATAATAGATAGTATAGCCTTTCCTGCGCTTGGTGTTGATACAACTTATGGTAGAAGTCCAAATGGATCTGCGAATTGGATTCAGTTAACTCCACCTTCTAAAGGTTTGTCTAATGGAAGTGGAGGAGGGGCAACTCAATCACTCGTTATGAATGAATTTTTCTCCAGAGGCGTTGATCCTGATTTTGACTGGATAGAAATTTATAACCCTAATCCAGTACAAGTTGAATTAACAGGATATAAAATTTATGATGGTGGAGGAAATCTGGGAACAAAACCTAAGTTAGAATTTCCTGTTGGTGCAGTTATTCCTGCAAATGGATATTATGTTATAGTTGTTGATATACAAGACGCTGCTGGTTTTGGATTGGGTAGCGGAGGAGACGAATGCTGGTTAGAAAATCCTAGCGGAACGGTAATTGACAATCAAATAATTCCCGCAATGCCAGTTGCTACAACATCATATTGCAGAGTACCTGACGGAAGCACAAATTGGTTGATTTCAAATACAATTACTAAAAGTGCACCAAATCAACCTTAAATATTAGTAAATTAGAGAACCAAATTAATTTTGGTTCTCTTTAATTTTTAAAAATCGGTAACTAAAGTGTGTTATAAATATTTATTATCAGTTCTGATTATTATACCCTTTGTCCTTGGATGTTCAAGAGACAATCCTGAAAGTATAACAAATCCTCCTTCTATTCAAAAAATATATCCAATAAATGAATACCTGCTTGATATTCCGGAACCTTCAGGAATCGCATATAATTCTATCAATAATTCTTTAATGGTAGTTTCTGATGGAAGGCCAGATATTTATGAAGTAAGTTTAGTTGGAGTTACATTAAATACAATAATTGCTTCTGGTTCAGATATGGAAGGAATAACACTTTCCAGGAATTGTGACACAATTTATGTAGTTGAAGAAAAGAAAAAACTTGTTACATCTTTTAACTTAAGTGGCAGCAAGCTGGCTTCATTCAGTGCTGACGTAGCAAATAATGATAACAGTGCTTTAGAAGGGATTACGATTAATAAAACGTCTAATAGTCTATTTGTTATTAATGAAAAAGATCCCAAAATGATTCTTGGTTACAATAATTTATTAGAAATCTGGCGTAAAACAATTGATTACACTTCTGATATTTCGGATATTTACTATGAAGAATCGAGTAATTGTTTTTGGCTGATTAGTGATGAATCACAAAAAATTCTAAAGCTTTCTTTAACCGGTGAATTAATAAAAGAATGGGAGATCCCTTTTACGAAAGGTGAAGGAATTGCAATCGTAAGTGATAAGATTTATGTTGTAAACGATTCAGATGGCAAGTTATACGTATTTCAAAAACCTAGTTAGTTAATATTGATCAATTTATTTTTATAGGAGTTATTATGAAGAAAAATTATTTACTATTATTTGTTGTATTATCAGCTTTCTTTATGCTGCAAAGCGGGTTTGCCCAGACACCAGTTATAAATGAACTATATTCTAGAGGTACAGCGGCTGAATTAGATTGGGTTGAAATATACAATCCAACTGCTTCATCTATCGATATCACGGGATACAAAATTTATGATAGTGGAGGACAAGCCGGAACAAAACCAAAGAAATTATTTCCAGTTGGAAGTGTGATTCCTGCAAATGGCGTATTAGTTATAATTACAGATGATACAGATCCAAGTGGCTTTGGTTTATCTAGCAGTGGTGAGAAAGTTTGGTTTGAAAATGCTTCAGGATTATTAATTGATAGCGTTGATTTGGTAGCAATAACAGATACAGCAACTTCTTATGGTAGAATGCCCGATGGAAGTTCAAATTGGCAGATACTTAATCCTAGAACTCGCGGTACATTAAATAGTCCAGCTGTTGTTTCTGTAGTTATTAATGAATTATTTTCAAGAGGAACTGCAGCTGAGTTAGATTGGGTAGAAATTTACAATCCTACAAGTTCATCTGTTGATATCACAGGATATAAGATTTATGATAGTGGTGGAAATGCTGGAACTAAACCTAAAAAAGAATTCCCAGCGGGTTCAGTAATCCCCGCAAATGGATTTTTAGTTATCATCGTTGATGATACAGCAGCAAGTGGATTTGGCCTTTCAAGCAGTGGTGAAAAAGTTTGGTTTGAAAATGCATCTGGAACACTTATAGACAGCGTTGATTTAGTAGCAGTAACTGACACAGCTGCTTCCTATGGAAGAACACCAAATGGAAGTGCAAACTGGCAGATATTAGTTCCTAGAACTCGTGGTACTTCAAATACTCTTACTAGTGTTGATGATGACTTTACAACAATTTCTGAATATAGATTAAATCAAAACTATCCTAATCCATTTAATCCAACAACAACTATTAGTTTTACAATTCCTACAACGAGTAATGTATCACTTAAAGTTTTCAATATTCTTGGAAAAGAAGTTGCAACAATCGTTAATGAGACAAAAATTGCGGGAAATTATTCGGTAAAATTTAATGCCGAGGGTTTAAGCAGTGGTATTTATTTCTATCAATTAACGACAGAAAATTTTACAGCAACTAAGAAATTTACTTTGTTGAAATAATATAATTATATAATAGTAATTAAAGGTTCATTTCACTTTTAGTGGAATGAACCTTTTTTGCTATTAATAATCTTTTGTAAAGGATTTAAGACCAAACCTGATTGAGAACGAGGAGATGATAATAGCAAATACAAAGAGTACAAAACTTGTACTTAACAGATTCCACATCGAAATATTTATCCCATGTTCAATTGCATAAAAATAATTTGAAACAGGAATAAATAGTATTACAATTATCATAACTAGATATAATAGAGTAAAAAGAAATGTGATTGATGCTCCTTGTGATGAAGCTAATCGAATGGCATTCTTTTCTTTATAATTTGCAAAAATTCCACCCATTCCAAAATTTAGGCTTATCAAGGTAACAGTTGTTAGCGCAGCATTTATCTGAGCAACTATCGAGAGCATAACCGGAAATTGAAAGTTTGAAAAGAAACTTATTAACTGGCCGATAAAGAAAATTAAAATAAAATAAATCAGAAGCCTTTTTATGAGTAGATCATTAAAATTAATAGGCGCACTTCTTATTTTCCACAAAGCTTCTCCTTCAAGGCTAATCAAAGGAAAAACAAATCTTAATGATAAGGATGCAACAAGAAATACATTGAATAAAGAAACAATTAGATAAATTAAAGTTTTTAAGTATTCGTTATAGGCTTTAAGAATAATAATATCTATTCCAGAAATACTTGAAATGAAAATTGTGATAAGAAATATCATCACTAGTAAGTGAAGCCATTGACTTGGTTCTCTAAAGAATAGTAAAAATTCACGTTTTACAATTGATTCATCAAATCCATTTAATAACGAGTCTTTGTGAAATCCAAAAAACTGTTTATTCTTATTCCCTTTATTTTTTAATTCTGCATTTACTTTTAGTGATGTTAACCAGGTTTCATAATACCATATCTTTGCTAAAAATAATGTAATTCCAAAAACAAAGATTGAAGTAATAAGGTTAGCATAAACAAATGGAATTGCTCTATCAATTTTATTTTCAGAAATCCAATAAAGTGATTCTGCAATCCAATAATTCGGTAAATATTTTACTAATCCGCTTTCTAGAAAACCAAAGTATTGATCAATGTTCGGATAGTAATCAAAAACGCGTTCAACCAGTTTTATAGGATTACTAATAAAATAAAATGAAATAACGCTTATTACGTAAATTATTCCAACAGTTACAAGAACCTTTTTTAAACCCCATTTACCGGATAATCTTAATACTATTAGCAGAATAATTACTCCTGCAGAACCTGCTGTAAACATAAAAGGTAGTATCAGTAAGAAGAGGGCAAATGGGTAAAACCAGAAACTAAGATTAAAATAAAATCCATAACCTAGGAGAACAGCAGTTATAATAAGTAATAAAGTAGTTGAACTGTAGAAAAAATTATCTAAAAATTTTATTAAAAATAATTTTGTAAAAGAAATAGGTTTCGTTATTAGATGAAAAACTTCTTTTGATTTGTACAATGTAGAAAATGAGACTACCATATTGCCTACATTTATTGCAATAAAAAAAATAAATAGTACAACTAATACAAACCGATGGAGTAGAAATGACCCAATTTTTACGTTTACAAGTAAATACTCAATAGTATTTGAAGTCATTATAAAACAGCCATACGCAAAGATAGAATAGACTATTCCTGATCCTACGCTTTTTACAAATGCAGAAAAATTAAAAGGTGAGTTTACTTTAAGGAAGATTAAAATCTTATAATAAAGTATGTTAAGAACATCTTTCATTATTTAGTAAGATGGAGAAAAAGTGACTCTAAGTTGTGATGATCGGAGCCTTTGATAGTCTCAAGAATTTCTGTTTTATCAGAAAAAATCATATTCCCGTCTTTAATAATTCCTATTCTTGTACAGATTTCTTCGGCTACATTTAAACTGTGTGTTGACATAAAAACTGCTGCACCATTATTCGCTTTTTCTTTCAGTACATTTTTAACAATCAATGCACTTTGAGGATCCAAACCAACCATTGGTTCGTCTACAACTAACAATTTGGGATCGTGAAGTAAAGCTGAAGCTATTGTTATTCTTTGCTTCATACCTTGTGAATATTCCTCCGTTCGTTTATCTACCCAATCACCAATTTCCAGTTTTTCAATTATTTCATCAATTATTTTCTTTAATGTCTTTTTTTCTATGGAATACAATCCACCACTGAAGAAAAGAAACTCACGTCCTGTTAGTTTTTCATAAATAAAAGGTTGATCCGGAATGTATCCAATTAATGATTTAGCTTTGATTGGTTCTTTATAAATATCATAACCATTAATTAGTATACTGCCTGAAGTTGAATTATATAAACCGGAAATCATTTTTATGGTTGTTGTTTTACCTGCTCCATTTTGTCCAAGAAATCCAAAAAAATCACCAGATTTAACATGAAGATTTAAATTATTAACAGCAGTAAATGAACCGAATTTCTTAGTGACGTTTTTTATTTCAAGCATTGTATGTAATAACAAAAATAAATTTTAGGTTTTAGAAATATATGCAGGATACGACAAAGTATTAAGTGCCTGCATTACGCAGAGCAGTTAAATCCTCGTAAGTTATCATCATCAAATCGCTTTCATTAATATCTTTTATTGCTAATATTCTATCTTCCTGATATGAAATTGCTTTATTAATTAATTCTTTAATAGTTCTTGCATTGTAAAAATTCTTACGAGTTTCTTTCTTTAATTCTACAATTAATTCCAGCATTTGCTGCCAGGCACCTTCATCAAGTTGGTAATTATTTTTTTGACTTATGTTTAGGGCAATTTCTAATAATTGCCTGGTTGAATATGGTTCAAAATAAAAAATATTTGGGAATTGATTGCCAAGGACAGGAAAATTATTTATAAGCGCTTCCATTTCTTCTTTAGTTCCAGAAAGTATAGCTACAACATCATCACTTATTAAATAAAGTTTTTTCAAAAAGTATTGAAGCAAAGAATCACTAAAATCATTATTGCATTGCAATGTTGCAGTAACATCATTTACAAGAATTACATTCCCTAAAAGTTTCTTAAAAAGTTCATCAATCATAAGATAGGCATCAAGCTTATCTAACCCATAAAAAGTTGAACCATCAATTTCGACTAATTGTCCTTTAGTCAATCGGTCTGATTCTTTCAGGCTCTTTGCATAAAATCGTGCTATGGTTGATGTTCCTGATCCATGCTCCGATATAAAAAATGAATTGAAGTTCTTATGTATTGAAGTAATTGACCTTTCCTTTTTAAGTTTATCAACTTTTATAGATGCGAAAATTTTATTAAAAAGAATTTTAACATCATCAAGACCCACAAGATTATTAACTTCACTTATATATTTATCAACTTTATCTTCCCGTACTTTAGTATGATTGTTTCGATTTTCAAGAATTATAAAAGCAGATTGAACATCTTCTTTGCGCAGAGTATTCAAAGCTGAAAAATCTTTTTCATTCTCTTCAAGTGACTGATATCGTTTACTAAGTTCTACCTTTGTTTCATTAAATAGATTTCTAACATATCGTGCATTCCCGAATGTATCGTTCGCATTGGCACAAATAGTTTCTAATCTTTCGGATATAAATTGTTCAGCTTCTTTTTCAACGATATACTTATCTTTGGCAGAGAATAATTTATAAATAGATGTAAGTTCTTCAGCAGTATAATCATCAAATGAAAAGTAATGTGTGAATCGAGATTTTAATCCGGGATTTGATTCTAGAAAATTCTGCATAAGAGCAGGATAACCTGCTGCAATAACAAAAAACTTACCTTTGTAGTCTTCCATTCTCTTGAGAATAATATCGATAGCCTCCTGTCCAAAATCCTGTCCGCTATTTTCTTTCTTAAGTGAATAGGCCTCATCGATAAATAGAATTCCACCCAGCGCCTGATTAATAACCTTCTCAGTTTTCTGCGCAGTTTCACCTATGTATTCGCCGATAAGATCAGCTCGATCAACCTCAATAACATGACCATTCTCGAGTAATCCAATCGCTTTAAAAAACTTACCAAGCAATCTTGCAATAGATGTTTTACCTGTTCCCGGATTTCCTAGAAAAATGCAATTTGCCGAAATACTTTCTTCAGTTTCAATACCGCTCTTTTTTCTCTCGTTTATAAAATTGAGATAGGTAATAAAATCTTTTAAGGATTGTTTAAGATTTTTCAACCCTACATAATTATCAAACTCTTCATATAAAGAGGGAAGTGTTGAATGTTCAGAAAATGTTTTATTAAAATGTTCGATTATTCTTGGTTGTTGTGTAGCTAATTTATTTGAGTTTTCAGTAACAGGCAATTGATCCAAATTAAAATCTATTATTTCAGAACTTCCAATCTGAAAAACCTGTTTAAGTATTAAATTATTTTCTAAGAGCACTTCAATTCTGCCTTCACCTTGTTTCCAAAAACCGGGCAATGGTGTACCCCAACTCTGAACAAACTCAACAAGTTCCCAATCTTTTTTTATTTCAAGATTAAAATCGTTTCTTCCAACTTCTTCATCTTCCAAATACCATATTGTTAAACCTCTAAGAATCGATTCTCTATCCGTTAAATGAGGATTTTTAAGAGTTATTTCTGCAGCTATATAACTTATTCTAGGTTGATCAAACTGCAACAAATAAGTGCGCTTTTGTGATTGCAAGCTTTCTTCAAGATTGAACATCTTTACTGATAATATTTCAAAATTACTTGGACTTAGGAAGTAATTTCCACTTCTCTGATTCAATAGATTTGAATTTCCAGCTGCGATTTCTGAAGATTTTACTCCCCTTGTGAGTAATTCTTTAGATTTCAAATCATTCGGCATATTTAATTTCATTTCTTTAATACCAGTTTGAATGATAAAAATCATTTTTTAGGATTTATTCAAATACCCTGCCATCAAAAAACATTTGATTTAAAACAAAAAAGGCGAGGAAAAACCTCGCCTTGTAAATTTAACAGAATTAAATTCTATTAATACATTCCGTCCATACCGCCCATTCCACCACCGTGTGGCATTGGAGGCATAGATGATTCTTTTTCTTTCTTTTCAAACACTACAGCTTCAGTTGTAATTAACAATGATGAAACTGATGCAGCATTCTCAAGTGCTGTTCTTGTAACCTTAGTAGGATCAATAACACCTGCTTTGATAAGATTTTCATACTTCTCAGTAGCTGCGTTAAATCCAAAATCATCTTTACCTTCTTTAACTTTCCAAAGAACTACAGAACCTTCAATACCAGCATTTTCAACAATTTGTTTTAATGGTTCTTCAAGAGCTTTCTGTACAATTCTGATTCCTGTTGTTTGATCTGGATTTTCACCAACAAGTTTATCAAGTACGTTAGAAGCTCGAACTAAAGCAACACCGCCACCAGCAACAATACCTTCTTCAACTGCCGCACGGGTTGCATGCAAAGCATCTTCAACACGAGCTTTCTTTTCTTTCATTTCAACTTCTGTAGAAGCTCCGATTTTTAGAACAGCAACTCCACCAGAAAGCTTAGCTAATCTTTCCTGTAATTTCTCTTTATCGTAATCAGATGTTGATTTTTCAACTTGAGCTTTTATCTCATTGATTCTTTTCTGGATATTTTTTGTATCTCCAGCACCCTCAACGATTGTAGTATTGTCTTTATCAATTACAACTTTTTTAGCTTTTCCTAAATATTCTAAAGTTGCGTTGTCTAATTTATAACCTTGTTCTTCAGATATAACAATTCCGTTTGTAAGAACTGCAATATCTTCCAACATAGCTTTTCTTCTATCACCAAAACCAGGAGCTTTAACAGCAGCCACTTTCAGTGTACCGCGAATCTTGTTTACAACCAATGTTGCAAGTGCTTCACCTTCAAGATCTTCAGAGATGATCAACAAAGATCGACCTTGCTGCGCAACTTTTTCGAGCACTGGTAAAAGATCTTTCATTGCAGAGATTTTTTTATCGTGAATAAGAATAAAAGGATCTTCTAAAACTGTTTCCATTGATTCAGTATCAGTTACAAAGTAAGGTGAAATGTAACCACGATCGAACTGCATTCCTTCAACAACTTCTAAAACGGTTTCAGCTGATTTGCTTTCTTCAACAGTTATAACACCATCTTTACCAACTTTTTCCATTGCATCTGCAATTAAATCACCAATAGATTTATCATTATTAGCAGAGATTGAACCAACCTGCGCAATTTCGTTTCTGCCTTCAACTTCTTTACTTATTGATTTTAAATGTTCAATGATTTTGCTTACGGCCAAATCAATACCACGTTTCAAATCCATTGGATTTGCACCTGCAGTAACATTCTTTAATCCTTCACGATAAATAGCTTGTGCAAGAACTGTTGCTGTTGTCGTACCATCACCAGCTACATCGCTGGTTTTAGAAGCAACTTCGCGAACCATCTGAGCTCCCATATTTTCAATCGGGTCATCAAGTTCGATTTCTTTTGCAACCGAAACACCATCTTTTGTAACTGTTGGTGCGCCAAATTTCTTATCTAAAATTACGTTACGTCCTTTTGGACCCAAAGTAACCTTAACTGCATTTGCTAATTTGTCCACACCAGCTTTTAATCCGGCGCGTGCATCTGCATCATATACAATTAATTTTGCCATATTTTTATTTCCTTTATATTTTCTGTTAAATAATTACTTGCCTAATATTCCGAATATATCACTCTCACGCATAATGAGATATTCTTCTCCATTAATTGTAACTTCAGTTCCGCTGTATTTACCATAAAGAACTTTATCACCAACTTTAACTTCCATCTTTATAGTCTTGCCATCGTCAGCAACTTTACCAGGACCAGCAGCAACAATAGTTCCTTCAACTGGTTTTTCTTTAACTGTATCGGGTAGAATAATTCCACCAGCAGTTTTCTCTTCAGCAGCAGCAGGTTTTACAACAACTCTGTCACCAAGTGGTTTTAATTTGATTTCGCTCATAATTAGCTCCTTTTATTTTGTTATATGAATTAAATTAGCACTCTTAAAGGACGAGTGCTAATATACATCTGATTTAAAATTTTGTCAAGAAATCAAGCCCATGGTGTGATGTAAATTGCTTAATTTTGGATAGAAAATAAATCATTTTAGGAATTGGAAAATTTTAAGTTAAAAACAGAGCTAAAAGGTCTAATTGAGATAATCAAAGGCTTGGATAGAAAAGTTGTTCTTATTTTCCTATCTGTTGCGATACTTCAGACAATTTCATTCTATTACACATCAAGAAGATTTTTCCGTTCAAATTTATTCGAAGACTTTCAGAGCTATACTGATCCATATTTAATAGAATATCTGTACTGGTTTATCGGAGACTTTTTTACGTTCTTCATCCTTGGAA
>CALLZX010000171.1 GCA_937858935.1 uncultured Ignavibacteriales bacterium
TAATGCCTGTAAATGAATTTGAAGGAAACTCAAGCTGGGGCTACAATCCAAGCTTTAGCACTGCACTTGATAAATATTACGGCACTCCAAATAAACTAAAAGAGTTTATAGATCTGTGTCATCAAAACGGTATTGCTGTTATATTGGATATAGTTTTAAATCATGCCTATGGACAATCACCATTAGTAAGAATGTATTGGGATTCCGCTAATAGCCGTCCTGCGGCAAACAGTCCTTGGTTTAACGTTGTTTCACCAAATCCGGTTTACTCATGGGGCTATGATTTTAATCATGAAAAATCAGCAACTAAATATTTTGTTGATAGGGTGAATCGCTACTGGTTAGAAGAGTTTAAATTTGATGGTTACAGATTTGATTTTACAAAAGGTTTTACAAACACGCCTGGTGATGGCGGTGCGTATGATTTGCCAAGAATAAATATTTTAAAAAGAATGGCTGATCAGATTTGGGATTATGATTCAACTGCTTACGTAATACTTGAACACTTTGCGCCTGATAATGAAGAAATTGTACTATCTAATTATGGGATGATGCTTTGGGGAAATCTAAACTATAATTATAACGAAGCAACAATGGGCTATGCATCAAACTTTTCAAGAATATCATACAAAGCGCGCGGATGGACAAATCCTTATTTAGTGGGATATATGGAAAGTCACGATGAAGAAAGATTGATGTTTAAAAATTTAACTTATGGTGCTTCAGCCGGCAGCTACAATATTAAAAATTTAAATGTTGCTTTAAACCGAATGAAACTTGCAGGTGCATTCTTCTTTACGGTTCCGGGTCCAAAAATGATCTGGCAGTTTGGCGAACTTGGATATGATATAAGTATTGATTCAATGGGAAGAGTTGGTGAAAAACCAGTAAAATGGAATTATCTTGATGATGACAGAAGAACAAATCTTTATAAAGTTTATTCTGCACTAGCCAAATTGAAAACAGATTATGATGCTTTTAGTACAACCAATTTTACACTTGATCTTGGGAACTTTGTGAAAAAGATTAATCTTTACCACTCTTCTATGGATGTTTTTATCGTTGGAAATTTTGGAGTTTACGAATTTACAACAAATCAAAACTTTACACGCTCAGGGTGGTGGTACGATTATTTTAGTGGTGATAGCGTTAACGTAACAAACCTTACAGCAAGCATAACACTGCCTCCGGGTGATTTTAGAATTTATACTACAGCAAAACTTCCAACACCCGAAGCAGGAATTCTTTTGGATGTTGAACAAATTGATGATCAGGTTCCTGTTGAATTTACACTTGAGCAGAATTACCCAAATCCTTTTAACCCAAATACTGTTATCAGATACAGTATTGTTTCACCTTCGCTTGTGTCGTTAAAAATATTTGATATTCTTGGAAGAGAGGTGAAGACTTTAGTAAATAAAGAACAGGTAAACGGAGTTTACGAGGTTAACTGGAATGGTGATGATGAACTGGGCAATAAAGTTAGCACTGGAGTTTATTTTTATCGCATTGATGCCGGTGATTTTGTTCAAACCAAAAAGATGATGCTGATAAAGTAATTTGAAACTGTCACACTGAGCGAAGTCGAAGTGTGAACTTATAAAATTTTGATTAAGGCACGAGCAATCGTGCCTTTTGTTTTTGTAGTGACTTAGTCTATTCATTCTCTTATTATTGATTAGGTAATTCAGCAAGTATTAAAATGAAACGAATAAAAATTTTCGGCAGAGAAATAATTGATGAAAAATCAATTGCTCAGATTGAAAGATGCACATCTGAAAATGATATTGGTGTGCTTACTGCTGATGCACATTATGGATATGGACATCCTATCGGCGGAGCAGTTGCATATAAAAATAAAATTTCTCTTTCCGGAGTTGGTTTTGATATTGCTTGCGGAAACAAAGCTGTAAGAACTGATATCAAAGCTGAGGAAATACAACTGCCGAAAATAATGGATGAAATTTATTCTCAAATATCTTTTGGCATTGGCAGAAAAAATAATCAGCCTGTTGATCACGAAGTTTTGGATAAAATTGCATCTGCAGAATTTAAACCACAACGTAAACTTATCTCACTCGCCAAAGAACAACTTGGAACTGTCGGCAGCGGAAATCACTTTGTGGATTTATTTAAAGACGATGATGGATTTTTATGGGTTGGGGTTCACTTCGGTTCTCGTGGATTCGGTCATAGAACAACAATGGGATTTATTGCACTTTCGCAAAACTTATCCTTTGAAGACAAAGCTAAAGAAGGATCTATGGATACGCCGCCAATTTTATTTGATATAAAATCCGAACTCGGACAATGGTATTTAGAGGCAATGCATCTTGCAGGTGAATATGCGTATGCAGGAAGAGATAAAGTTGTTGAACTTGTCTTAAATATTTTGGGTAATCCTAAGCGAACTTTTGAAGTTCATAATCATCATAACTTTGCTTGGAGGGAAGAACATTTTGGTGAGAGGTATTGGGTTGTTCGAAAAGGATGCACACCTGCATTCCCCAATCAGCTTGGTTTCATCGGTGCAAATATGATGGATGATTCAGTTATTGTTGAAGGTGTTGATTCACAATTATCCAAAGATGCATTGTATTCAACAGTTCATGGTGCCGGCAGAACAATGTCCCGCAATGAAGCCGCTGGGAAGAAAAAATGGACTAGAGACAGAGATGGAGTTAAAAGGCCTGTAACAGTTGGTCGTGGTAAGGTTAATTTTGAGAAAGTAAAAACAACTATAAAGCATAAAGGAATTGAGTTGCGAGGTTCGGGTGCAGATGAAGCGCCGGAATGCTACAAAAATCTGGATGAAGTTTTAGGTTTTATGGGAAACACAATTAAAGTGCTTTACAAACTGCATCCAATTGGTGTGGCAATGGCGGGATCTGATATTTATGATCCTTATAAAGACTAAAAATATTTAGTGCTCATGATCATCCTTCATCAAACACACTTCGTCTTCAAGTTCAATCTCAATCGTAAAATGCGTCATCTTAAGATCTTCAAACAATTGCTTGCACTTATATTTTATCCTCAAAATCTCATCCCGAGTTGTAGATTTATCTACAATCAAATGTGTTGTAAGAATATGATTAGCGCCGTCTAAAGACCAAACGTGTGTGTGATGCGATGAAATTACTTTATTAATACTTTTTAATTTTTCGTCAATCATTTCAAGTTGAACATGATCCGGTGTTGCCTGTAGAAAAAGAGAGATAGTTTTTCTTAGGTTTACAGTTACATTAAAAAGAATGTAAAACGTAATCACTATTGAAAGAATTGCATCAAGAATGTAAGTCTGCCAGAAAAGTAATGCGATAGCAACTGCAAGAATTGCAATCCAACCAAGTACATCTTCAAGTAAATGAAGCATCATAACTCGGGCATTCATTGATTCTTCATTTTTCAATTTAAACACCGCAGCGCCATTTACAACTACACCTACTATTGCAAAAATAATCATCCCTTCTGCATTGGTGGCTTGTGGTTCAATAATTCTTGGTATCGCATTTGCCAAAACAAATGTAGAACCGACAATCAATACCATTGCGTTAATCAATGCTCCGAGTAAAGAAAATCGCCCATAACCATAGGTGTATTTGCTATCACTTTTTTTATGTGAATATTTTTCAAGATACCACGCAAGTCCGATCGAAATTGAATCGCCAAAATCGTGTAATGCATCAGAAATTATTGCTATACTGTTAGTAAGAATTCCGCCTATAATTTCAAAAATCGTAAATCCAAAATTGAGTAAAAAAACCGTTTTGAAATTCTTTGAAGTTGTTGTGTGATTATGATTATGACTCATCTGTCAGCCTTGCAATTACTATCGCAGCCGCTGAGGATACATTTAATGACTCAGCTCGACCTTTACCAGGAATTGTGATAAAATCATCAGAAAGACTTTTTATCATTTCAGATGGTCCAATTGATTCGTTTGAAAAAGTAAGGAGAGTTTTTTTGTTTGTCTTATATGAAAAAATATTTTTGCCTTTTGTATCAGCACAAACGATCTGGTATCCATTACTTTTAAGATTAGCTAAATCATTTTCATAAATTTCATCATAAATGTTTAGATGAAAAAGTGATCCCATTGTAGCCCTTATAACTTTTGGATTGAGGTATTCCACAGATTGATCGGTGATTAAAATGTTGTATAACCCAAACCAATCACAGGTTCTTATAATCGTTCCAAGATTACCAGGATCAGAAATGTTATCGATAAGAACAACAAGTCTATCTTTTATATCATTAAGATTTTTTTTAGGATAATTTTTATTAAATACAGCCGCAATTCCTTGCGGAGATTTCATATCCGATATTTTTTGGAAATCAACCGACTTTAACTCAATAACTCTATTTGCTTTCTTTTTTAAAATAGTGATCAGGTCTGGAAAGGAATCCATAAATGCAGGCGTAACAAAAACTGCTTCACACTTATAGTTGCTGTTCAATCCTTCTTCAACAGTCTTTAATCCTTCGACAATAAATTTTTCTTCCTGCTGGCGGAATTTTTTAATCAAAAGTGAAGAAAAGTATTTTAGTTCGTTTTTAGAAATCATATAAGTGTATCATATTTCTGCTGAGCATTATCATTTATTCCAGCTTCTAGAGTTTTAAGATATTCCCAAGAATAAATACCTGTATTATGTCCATCTTTCCAAGCTATTTGAATTGCATACTCTCCAACAACATCGATACTTTTAATCTTGTACATCTCAGGAGAGAGAATTGTTGGTTTTGGAGGGCGAAAAGTCTTGAACAAAATAGTTTCACCTTTACATCCCGCACAAGGGCATTCATCACGCAAATATTTAAGTGAAAATATTGTTGAAGTTTCATCATTCCATGTTAAAGATAGCTTATCTTTATCAACTATTTTTATTTGTTTTGGTCTCATTTAGATAAAATTAAATTTACGAGTGCTGCCAAAATAACATAATAATGAAAATTATGTAATGTAAAATTAGTATAACGATGTTATTTTTGTATAAGATATTAACAATTGAAGGATATTTTAAGCTTAATGGAATTATTGCTTGTTTTTATTTTCATATTATTTGCAAATTTTTTACTCGCTGCTGCAGAAATTGCTCTAGCTGCCTTTGGGGAAACTAAAATTGATGAGCTCAAAGAAAGCAATGATAAGTATGTCCCTTACTTTGAAAAACTAAAAGAAAATCAGGAGCAAGTATACAGCAGTATTCATCTTGCATTTACTTTTTTAACAGTTCTAGCTGCCATAATTGGTTATTTTTTATTTTCGGGTTGGATATATCCTCAAATAATCTCAACTACAAATTTATCATCTATCTATTCAACAGTTATATTAATTTTTGTTACCGCAATTCTTGTAACAATAAGCATCTTAGTATTTAATGTTCTAGTACCAAAAGCAATTGCTTATAGATATTCGGATTTTATAGGTAAGAGTTCGATAAAAATAATCTTAGTTCTGTCATCAGCTCTAAAATTAATTACACTAGCAATAACTGGGTTAAGTAATTTTATTTTATTACCATTTAAAGAAAAAATAAATTTTTCACAGGAGCGACCATCTGAAGATGAAATACTTGATATAATATCGGATGGTGTAAAATCAGGGACTATTGATGAGGCTGATCAGCAAATAATTGAAAATATTTTTGAATTTAATGATCTTAAGGCCGATGAAGTAATGATTCCCAGAACTGAAATGATATCGATAAATCTGAACGAAGAAGATGAAAAAAATATTACTTCAATAATTAAAACCGGACACACTTTAGTTCCTGTTTTTGAAAATTCACTGGACAATATAATCGGAATACTGCATACAAAAGATGTAATGAAATCGATAATTGAAAATCAAAAATTTTCTTTAAAAGGTCTTCTTCGTCCGGCATACTTTGTACCTGAAACAAAACTTATTTCAGAAATATTAAAAGATATGCAGAAGCAAGGTGAGAGAATTGCAATTGTAACGGACGAATACGGAGGAACCGAGGGCGTTATAACAATGGAAGATATACTTGAAGAAATTGTTGGTGAACTTAAAGATAAAACAAAAAGTGAGATACAGGATTATAATGTTTTACCTGATGGAAAGTTTTATGTTCTTGGTTCGATGGTAATAGATGATTTTAATGAAACATTTAACATAGATTTGGAAAAGTCGGATGAGTACAATACTGTTGCCGGATTTATTTCATTTAAAACAGGGAAAATTCTAAATCCTGGTGAAAAATTTGAGTACAAAGGACTTACTTTCGAGCTGATAAAAAAGATTAGACAAAAGATGGTACAATTCAAGATAATCGATGAAAATGGAAAATTCGGGATTAAAAAAGAGGAATAATAAATTATTTCAAAAGGCAAGTAAAACCATTGCATAGAAATTGAATAAATACTATTTTTGGCTCACAAAAAAATGAACGCTGGCTTAGCTCAGTTGGTAGAGCAGCTGATTTGTAATCAGCAGGTCGCGGGTTCGAGTCCCATAGCCAGCTCTTGAAGACCCT
>CALLZX010000172.1 GCA_937858935.1 uncultured Ignavibacteriales bacterium
ACAAAAAAGAATTGATACCGGTTATACTGATGTAATTACAGATAATCTTGATGAGGCACTAAAAATTATTCTTGATGCAAAACAAAAGGGAGAAGCAATTTCTGTTGGTTTGATTGGCAATGCCGGCGAAGTTCATCACGAAATTATTAAGCGTGGTATTATTCCTGATATAGTAACCGATCAAACATCTGCTCACGATATGCTTAATGGTTATGTACCAATGGGAATGAAATTTGAAAACGCAATTGAACTTAGAAAATCAGATCCGGAAAAATATATTTCACTTGCTCGTAAAACTGTTGTAAAACATGTTGAAGCAATGTTAAAATTTAAAAAACTTGGCTCGATAGTTTTTGATTATGGAAATAACATCCGCGGTGAAGCAAAAGAAAATGGATTAATAAATGCTTTTGATATACCGGGATTCGTACCGGAATTTATTCGTCCACTTTTCTGTGATGGCAAAGGTCCATTTCGCTGGGCCGCACTTAGTGGTGATCCAAATGATATTTTGGTAACTGATCAAGCTATACGAGAAGCATTTCCAGAAAATAAACAGCTTATCAACTGGATCGATATGGCTCAAAAGAAAGTTCACTTTCAAGGATTACCAGCGCGCATTTGCTGGCTTGGTTATGGCGAGCGTGCTAAAATGGGTAAAATATTTAATAAACTTGTTGCTGAGGGAAAAGTTAAAGCTCCAATTGTAATTGGCAGGGATCATCTTGATTGCGGTTCTGTTGCATCGCCAAATAGAGAAACTGAAGGTATGATTGATGGCAGTGATGCAATTGCTGATTGGCCAATACTTAATGCTCTTTTGAATGCAATTGGTGGTGCAAGCTGGGTTTCTGTTCATCACGGTGGTGGAGTTGGAATTGGAAAATCAATCCACGCAGGAATGGTTGTGGTTGCTGATGGAACCAAGGAAGCTGAAGAACGATTAGAAAGAGTTCTCACTTACGACCCTGGTATGGGAGTTATGCGCCATGCTGATGCCGGATATGAGCAGGCAATTGAGAATGCAAAAAAATGGAATGTAAAAATTCCTATGATTAAGTAGTTCTTCGCATAAAGTCATTGCGAGGAATACTACGACGAAGCAATCTAATTTGAATTAAACTAAATAATTAGTATGGTGAATAATAGAATGTCATTTCAAAAGAGTCCTAGACTGCGAAATCTGTTACTTAATTTTAGAAAGATATTTTTAACTTCGTTCGAAATGACTTTTATCATCATTCTGTGTTTATCTTTTAGTGAAACTTCTTTTTCGCAAGATAAAGACAAAATTGATTTTGAAAATTGTACACTCAACGGTTTTCCGCTTTACGGGAAAGTAAAAATTGTAGAATCGTTTCCGGATATTAAAGTTCAAATAGTTGATTCATTTCCTGATCTTAAAGTTAAACTTGTAAATTCATTTCCAGATGATTGTGGTGAATGGCAAATAGTGGAATCTTTTCCTGATGTAAAAATTAAAATAGTCGATTCTTTTCCAGATATAAAAATAAAATTTGTAGAATCATTTCCGGGTAAGCCATAGGTATTCACAATAATGTCACACTGAGCGTAGTCGAAGTGTGACATTTGTTCATTAAAGGTAAGTCATCCTTCGTCTTCGCTTAGGATGACATTTGAAATTAAATAATAACAAAGAGGTTAAAATGAAACTCAAAGTATTAGTAGCAGACAAATTTCCGGATAAATATATCCAGCAAATGAAAGATCTTGATCTTGAAGTAATATACAACCCAAAGCTCGGAGAGAAGGATCTTCCTGAAGTAGCTTTAGACGTTGATATAATTGTTGTACGTTCAACGGTAGTGAATGAAGAGACTATTAACAAAGGGAAAAAACTTAACCTGATTATTCGTGCAGGTTCCGGAGTAAATAACATCAACATAGCTGCAGCAAATAAAAAAGGAATTTACGTTACAAACTGCCCTGGTATGAATGCAGTTGCAGTTGCCGAACTTGCCGTTGGTCTGATGATCGCACTCGATCGATTCATTCCGGATAACGTAAATGATTTTAACAAAGGAGTCTGGAACAAAGATAAATATTCTAAAGGGAAAGGATTAAAAGGTAAAACACTTGGACTCATTGGTGTTGGTAACATCGGAAAAGAAGTTGCAAAACGTGCGCTTGCATTTGAGATGAATGTTTATGGAAAAGATATTTCACGTATTGAAGGTGTGCCGATAAAAGACTTTAGTGAAATGGATCAGTTAGTTCCACTTTGCGATGTAATTTCGATTCACTTACCATCAACACCGCAAACAAAGGGATTGTTTAACAAACAGATGTTTGAATACATGAAAGATGGTGCTTATTTAATAAATACATCAAGACATGATGTTGTTGTTGAAGATGATCTTCTTGAAGCTATCAAAACAAAAAATATCCGTTATGCCTGCGATGTTTTTAAAGGTGAACCGGAAGGAAAATCCGGAGAAGTTTCATCAAAGCTGATGAACAATCCAAACATTTATGTAACACACCACATTGGTGCATCAACAGAACAGGCACAAGATGCAGTCGCAGAAGAAACAATTAATATAATTAAGCACTTTGTTCATAGTGGAGTTATTGATCATTGGGTTAATAGAGCTAAAATTATTGATGCAAACTTTCAGCTTGTTGTTAAACATTATGATAAACCAGGTGTTCTTGCAACTGTGCTTGATGTTATAAGAGCCGGTAACATTAACATTGAAGAAATTGAGAACATAATTTTTGAAGGTGGAATAGCTGCTTGCTGTACAATGAAATTACAATCCGCTGTTTCTGCTGATATGCTAAAGAAGATAAAAGAAAACACTAATGTTATTAGTGTAAGTCACGTTGAGATCTAATTATATAAAAAAGGCGACTTCGAGTCGCCTTTTCTTTTTCTATTCGGTAATCTTTCTTCTCCACATTTTATCATTAGAAATATAATATAGATATTCATTTCCTATAGTAAACATAGCCTGGTTTTCGTATGGAAATGGATCAAAAGCAGGTATTGCTATATCCAAGGTTTTCCACTCTATAGCTGATTTATTGGTAAAGTGAACAACACCTTTATCGTCCATAATAAACATTGTATTCTTATTAAATGTAAAAGTGCTAATAATTCCAAGACCATTATTTATTTCTGGTGGAGTACAATTTACCCAGTATTTACCATTAACATCTGAGTATTTAATGAAACCGTAATGAATTGCATAAAGTCTCAAATCATCTCTTCTAAATTCTGCAACGTCGCCAGATCCTCCGTTAGCCACTTGCCAAGTATTTAAACTGTCTTCAGAATAGAACACTTTAAAATCACTTATAACTAATACATTATTCATTTTCTTTACCGCAGTAACTCTCCACGGTGTTTCAACAGAACTCGGACAACTCCAGCTATCACCATTATCGGATGAATAAAATAATCCGTTTACATGTGCACCATGACCACATCCACCTGGCACAAGTTGACCTAAGAAAATCTCGCTTCCTTGAACATCAATGCAATTTAAAGTAGGTATTCTTAACAAAGGATAATTTGGATTAATATAATTTCTTAAAGAAATATTCTCACTCCAAGTTATTCCATTATCCGAAGATTCAAATAGACCATCTTCACCAGCAATAAAAAACTTAGCGCCTTCAACGAATAAAAAACCTACGTCGTATTTAGGAACAAAACCTAAATCACTTACTCGCCAGGATTTCCCACTATCTTGGGAGGAAGCAAATTTATATCCTTCATTATAACAAACCATGTAGATAGAATTACCTTTAATCTTTAATAAATAACGGTAATCACCTGGCAGATCATTAACCTTTTCCCAGGTATTTGTGATTTCTGGAATTGGATCTATTGACTCTTCTTTACAAGATATTAGAAGGATAAAAGAAAAGAAAAAAAAGAATAAAATATTTTTCATATAATCCCCTTATATGATAGTTTTCTTATGTGTGTTTAAATTTAATCTATTAATAGATGTTTAAAACTAAATTATATTAAATTATTAACCAAGAACTTTTATTTGATAGTTTTTTATGAAATTCAATTTCTTCATAGTCTTTTGTTTAATCATTACTGTATCAGGGTTTTCATTTTCCCAACCACTCACAGAAAGATACCAACATCTCGGTCAGATGTTTGTTCCACAATTATCATCTGCGCCGTTTCCACATCCAAACAGAATAAATGGCCACGTTTACGATGAAAAAAAGTATTCTGCTCAAGAGCATTATAGAGACAGTAGCGTTGCAATATTTATTCCCAAAGGATTAAGGACTTCGGAAAAAATAAATTTTGTAGTTTACTTCCACGGATGGAATAATAATATTGATAGTGCCTGCAATCAATTCAAACTTATTGAACAGTTTTGTGAAAGCAATAAGAATGCAATATTTGTTTTTCCTGAAGGACCAAAAAATTCTCCGGATTCTTTTGGTGGGAAGTTAGAAGAAAAAGATGGATTGAAAAACTTGATTGATGAAGTATTAAAGTATTTAAGTGATAATGCAAAATTCAAATCTGCAAAAGTTGGAAACATTATTCTTGCAGGACACAGCGGGGCTTATCGCGTTATTTCCTTTTGCTTAATGCGCGGGGGTTATACAAAAAATATTTCCGATGTTATATTGTTTGATGCTTTATATGGACAGACAGAAAAATATGTTCATTGGATAGAAAATTTTAATGGGCGACTTATAAATATTTATACGGATAATGGCGGCACAAAGTATGAAACAGAAAATTTAATGCAAGATTTTGATGCATGGAATATTCCATACTGTAGTACTGAAGAAAACAAATTAAAACTGAAAGATCTAACGGATAATAGATTAATATTCATTCACACTGATTTAACTCATAATGAAGTTATATCAGTTAGAAAACAATTTCGAGATTATTTGAAAACGAGTACATTGACATCCATAAATAATGAATAGAAAATCGTTTAACCTCACATCATCAATGTCAATACAATTCTACTTTCCTTCTTTGCAATTAATACGTGCTTAATAAATATATTTAACAAATCACAAGATTTGCCAACTAATTTATCTTCAAATTACACTCCCCCACAATTTTAAAAAATCAAATTGCGCTGAGCGTGCCTGGCACTTTGTTTGATTTCCTATTTGATCCTATCAAATAATTGAGAATTAAAATGAAAATATTCATTTACCATACTCTTTTAATAGTAGCAATAAGTTTTTCATACACTGTTGCCCAAAATCCAATCATTGCAAATCACACAATTGCAAGATTAAATATTACTCCTGTTGAGTGGATCGATTCAGCAAAAGCAAATCTTCATATCGCATATGGACATACATCCCACGGTAGCCAGTTGATTACCGGTATGGATGGTTTAGAAAATTGGAAAGGTTCTCAATATGCTTTCAATGAAGGCGGAACAAACGGTGCATTAGATATTGATGATTACGCATTTTCCGGTGCCTCGGATCTTGGCAGTCCGGATAGAACCAGTTGGGCAACCGCAACAAGAAATTATTTAAATAATGAAGCTAATAGTGATGTTAATGTTGTTATTTGGTCCTGGTGCGGACAAGTGAGTAGTGCAACTGAAACTGATATAAATACTTATTTAAATCTAATGAATGGATTAGAAATTGATTATCCGAATGTAAAATTTGTTTATATGACAGGCCATTTAGATGGAAGTGGAGTTAGCGGAAATCTAAACCAAAGAAATGAGCAAATAAGAAATTACTGTGTAGCAAATGGTAAGATACTATATGATTTTAATGATATTGAATCATATGATCCAGACGGAAATTATTATTTAGATAAAGATGCAAATGATAATTGTGATTATGACAGCGATGGAAATAATTCGCTTGATAAAAACTGGGCGATTGATTGGCAAAATTCTCACACCATAAATGTTGATTGGTACGATTGTTCACCAGCTCATAGCCAGGCATTAAATGGAAACTTAAAAGCTTATGCTGCCTGGTGGTTGTGGGCTAAACTTGCGGGTTGGGATTCTGCCTCCGGTATCGGCGGGAACAAATTTAACACAAAGGAAAAATTTTTTTTTTATTAAAAATTTTCAAAACACAACAAACCCCAATCAAAAAAAAAATGGAAAACGTTA
>CALLZX010000173.1 GCA_937858935.1 uncultured Ignavibacteriales bacterium
TTACAACTCCACCCGAGTTTGTAACTAGATCATCAAGGTTCCAGTTAACTCCAGTATTTGGGGTTGTGTACTGCGCTAATAATTGTGATGATACGATTAAAAGAAGTAAAAATAATTTTTTCACTATTAACTCCGATCTTTTTATTAAAATAAATTACAAAAAAAATTTAGCTAATATATTTTATCAAAGCAATCTTACTTTTAATGTGGCATAATATTAATCGAAAATTAGCAAGTGTTGATAAATATAATTCATATACAAAAAACTTTTGTTTATATTTTTAATGACAACTTTGATAAAGTATAAATATCATATTTAAAATTTATTTCTCCTCACACACAATTATATAGAGGTGATATTATGAAACAAATATTCTCTTATGTTTTTTTTATTTTCATTTTCCTTACATTCCTAAACGTTACATCTTCAGCACAAACTAAAACAAGCTTTATTCCAGATCTGGATGAATTTGCTCCAATCTCTGAAATCATTGCTGAATCAAACAATTACAGCGATATGTACGATCCAGGATTTACTGTTTACCCTGGATTTCCAAAACAAGGATTGTATAGCGTTATCTCGCCTAAGACCGGAGCTATCTTCTGCAATCTTGATGCAGATGCAGAAATGGAAATAATTTTTGGAGCGGGCGAAACTTTGTATGCAGTAAATCTTGATGGTTCTGCTGTAACAGGATGGCCCAAAACTTTTACTCAATACTATGAGGCTGTTTGGACTGTTTCATTTGGTGATATTGATGGAGACGGTGAGGGTGAAGTTGTTGCAGGAATCGGTGGCCCTCTTGGCGGTCATATCCAGGCATTTAAAAAAGATGGTTCATCTGTTACAGGTTTTCCTGTTAATGTTGGAAAATATCCAATGAGTCCAACACTATCTGATTTAGATGACAACGGAACGATGGAAATAATCCTGGGAACCCGAACCGGGCAGGCTTATGTCTACAAAGGAGATGGAACCGTATATCCGGGTTGGCCAAAAGTAATGGATAGATATGTTGGCGCATCTGCATCCGCCGGCGATGTAAATGCTGATGGAGTTATGGATGTTGTGATGGAATCAAGAAATCTTTTATATGTGTGGAATAAAGACGGTCAAATACTTCCTGGATTTCCCTTTTCAATTTTAGATTCGTTAGTTGGATCAAATTCATATTCCGCTCCTGTTTTGGTTGATTTAACTGGTGATGGAAAACTTGAAATAGTTTTCTGTTCACATTCAGATGTTACTAATGCTGGTGGTATTATCTACGCAGTAAAGCATGATGGAACAAATCTTCCTGGTTTTCCTAAAACCGTCCCAAACTGGATTTACGGCGCCCCTATCGTTGCAGATATTGACGGAGATTCTCAACTTGAAATAATTATCGGTGAATATGGTTCATCTCCAACTCCAGCCTTTTCTGTTTTTGCTTATAATCTTGATGGAAGTTTAGCAACTAATTTTCCTATGGGCCCTTATCACGGATCAGCAAATCAAATTACTGTTGCTGATATTGATAACGACAATCAGTTTGAAATTATTTTTGATGAGAATCTAACTGAAGGGGGCTTAGGCAGATATCGTGCACTAAATATGGATGGAACAGATGTTTCGGGCTTGCTTTTTTTTCTTATGCAGAATACAAGTTTTCAACAACCTCTTCTTGGTGATCTGAATAATGATGGAATACTAGATCTTGTTGGCGGAAGTTTTAATTTTGATATAAATAATAAGCAGGTGTTTTTATATGTATGGAATACAGGTCTTCCATATAATCCGACAAAAATTGTAAATGCAATGTATCAGTTTAATCCGCAGCATACTGGAATATTTGTTGACCCTTCAACTATTCCGGTTGAACTTGAATCATTTACCGCATCAGTTAACAGTAACATCGTTAATCTTAATTGGGTAACTGCTACCGAGCTTAATAATACAGGTTTTGATATTGAACAGTCAATTGATAATTCATCTTGGAATAAGATTGGATTCGTTATTGGCAATGGAACAACAACCGAAAAATCATTTTACACTTTTACAGATAAGAATCCATATGAAGGAAAATCTTATTATAGATTAAAGCAGATTGATTATGATGGAACATTCACTTATTCAAATATGGTTTCTGTTAGTATTGGTTTGCTCAATGATTTTTCACTTGACCAGAATTATCCCAACCCATTTAACCCTGCAACAATAATAAAGTACAATCTTCCGGAGGAAAGTACTGTACAGATGATGGTAGTAAATATTCTTGGTGAAGTTGTAACAGAGTTAATTAATGAAGTTGAGGCAAGCGGCTCACATCAAATTATATTTAATGCATCAAATCTAACTTCCGGAATATATTTTGTAAAAATAAATGCAACAACATTAAACTCAGGTAAAGCTTACTCAAGTATGATCAAAATGATATATATGAAATAACTAAGTAAACTTTACGATAATTTTAACCCGATTCATTTTGAATCGGGTTTTTATTTTCTTTAAACCGATCCAATAATTTTATTTTACTGAGTGCACCATTGAATCTTATTTTATAAATTTGCACAGTTATAAATAATCCGTGCAACCAGGAGAAAAATGGAAACCCATATCAAACAAGTTATTAAGCGAACTGGAGCAATTGTTCCTTTTAATCAAGAACGTATTGCAAATGCAATTTATCGTGCTGCGGTAGCTGTCGGCGGAAGAGACAAATCAACCGCTCAAAGTTTATCCGAACAGGTTGTTGAATTATTAAATCAAAAATTTCCTGAAGGTACAACTCCGCATATTGAAGATGTGCAGGATGTTGTTGAAAAAGTTTTGATTGAAAACGGACATGCTAAAGTTGCAAAGGAATATATTATCTATCGTGAGGAGGCAGCAAACAGAAGAGATGCCGAAGGTAAATACGCATCAAAGATAAATGAAAATGTTCCCTGGCAAAAAATCTGGCGCAATCTTGATTGGGCTGTTTCTCATAACCTTCATACAGTTGAACATTTAAATGAACGCATCGCAAAAGGTGAATTTCCACATATCGTACACGAGTCTGAAGCACTTTATGAGAGTGATGTTGAAGTTGCTGCAAATCTAATTATTGAAAGACTCGATTCACTTAGAATGGTTATGATTAGCGGTCCATCATCATCCGGTAAAACAACAACAACGATTAAGCTTGAGCAAAAGCTGATTAAAAAAGGTTTCAAGTTTAAAGCTCTTAATGTTGATCATTACTTTTTTGATTTAGAGTTTCATCCCAAAGATGAATTTGGCGATTATGATTTTGAAACTCCGCAAGCTTTAGATTTAGAATTGATAAACGAACATCTTGTAAGAATGAGCAATGGTGAGGAAGTTATGATTCCGTTTTATGATTTTAAAACAGGAACACGAAAACTTAATGCAACACCAATGAAACTTGCGAAGGATGAACTTCTATTAATTGATAGTTTGCATGGACTTTATCCAGCATTTAGTAAAGACATTTCAGTTGAAGTTAAGTTTAAATTGTATCTGGAACCGCTTCTTCAAATGAAAGGCAAAGATGGAAGATATATTCGCTGGACAGATTTAAGGTTAATCAGAAGAATGTTACGCGATTCAGTTTTCCGTGCTTACAATCCTCAACAAACATTAGAACACTGGCATTACGTACGCGGCAGTGAATTAAGAAATATAATTCCAAATTCCAACACAGCAGATTTTGTAATCAGCAGCGGTATGCCGTACGAGGTTCCAATCTATGCAAACAGAATGTTAAAACTTTTTGATGGATGGAAAGAAAAATATAAAGGCGATCCGCTTAAAGCAGATGCACTTGAAAGATCAGAACGAGTTTATAATGTTTTAAAAACTGTAACTCCAGTTACTGATGAATCATCTGTTCCCGGTGACAGTGTTTTACGAGAATTTATTGGTGGAAGCACACATCAGTATCATTAAATTTTGATTATCATTTTAGTCATTTGGCTAAAAATGGAATTTGAAATAAGACACTCTGGTTTTGCTAAATATTGATTTTACTTCGTTTTCTAAACAAGGGATTGGAATAGTATTTGACAATTTCTGATTTTTAGTGAAAATTAAATCAAACAAATTTGGAATAAAGTCGAGCATTAAATGAAAAATTTTAATCACTTAGTGTCAGCAATTTTAATTTTTAGTATTTCCTGCTTATTTCTGATTGATAACACTTCTGCTCAAAATAAGTATTACGAAAACAAGAAATCAAAAAAAAATTATTACAACAATTACGAAAAAAGCTCTTCATTAAAAAGCTCAGCAGTTAATGTTGAGTATCGCAAGGACAACCGCCGAAGTAAAGATTATTCAGATTATCACGAAACAAACAAAAGAACAAAATCTGATAGTTATTCCAAAAGAGAAAAAGATTTTAATAAAAACGAAAATGAAAATTCAGAAAATTATTTCAGAATTGATAAATCAAAGAACAGTTTGTGGGATGGAAAACATTGGGAGAAATCAGACTTTCCTTTAAATATATATGTAAAAGAAGCTTCTTCACGTTATTACAAATCGGTTTATAAAGAATACGTAAAATATGCTATGGATGTTTGGAGAAAAGCTGATGACAGGATTCAATATAAATTTGTAAATTCTGTTGGTGATGCAGACATCGCTCTAATATTTGTTGAAAATCTTGGTGACAAATACGAAGAGAACTATCTTGGATTGACTGATTACGATACAAACAGAAATAAAGAGATAGAGTTTTCCAAAATTCAAATCAGCTTAATAAAAAACGGTGATGAAAAAGTTCCTGCCGGAGAAATTAAAGCAACAATCATTCATGAACTTGGCCACGCATTTGGACTAGGACACAGCGAAAGTGAAAATGATCTGATGTATCCTTACATCTCACCAGAACATACTTCTGAAATGACTTATGATGAATTATCCAAAGGCGATAAACTTGCGGTTAAAGATGTAGTTGGTTTGAGTTTTGATGAACGATATGTTTCGAAATAATTAGACTCGCTTAGATTCTTTACTCACTTGAGAGATTCAAATATTTATTTAAAATATTTTTTCTGCCTATCAACATTTAAACAAAGTATTATTTAAGTTAATGTCATAATTATTGAGCGTTCCTAAAAAATAATTCTTAGGAGTAACAATGGCTCGCTTACTTATACTCGGCGCTGGAATAGCAGGACAAACAGCAGCCCTTCATGCAAAAAGCAAACTTGGCAGCAAACACGAAGTTGTTGTTGTCTCACCTAACAGCAAATGGAATTGGATTCCATCAAACATCTGGGTTGGCGTTGGAAAGATGAAACCCGAACAAGTTACATTTCCACTTGCGCCTGTTTACAAAAAAACAGGAATCACATTCCATCAGGCAAAAGCTTTAAGTATTCATCCGGAAGGTGATTCAAATTCATCCAATCCATTTGTAACGATTGAATATACCAATCCAGAAAAAGCCGGTCAGCAAGAAAAAATAACTTACGATTATCTAATCAATGCAACGGGACCAAAATTAAAATTTGAAGCAACAAAAGGATTGGGTCCACATCTTAATAGTTATTCAGTTTGCACGTTTGATCATGCTGCTCAAACATCTAAAGCTTTGGATGAACTAACAGAACAAATGAAAAAAGGCGAAAAGAAAACTTTGGTTATTGGTACAGGACATGGAAATTGCACCTGTCAGGGTGCTGCATTCGAATATATTTTTAATGTTGAATATGAATTGCGAAGAAGAAATGTGAGAGATAAAGCTAACATAGTTTGGATATCCAACGAACAAGAGCTTGGTGATTTTGGGATTGGCGGAATGCACATTTCTCGCGGGGGATATGTTACACACTCACGAGTTTTTACAGAATCACTTTACACTGAAAGAGGAATTAATTGGATAACTCGAGCACACGTAAAAGAAGTTGAGAAAAATAAACTAACTTATGAGAATCTTGCAGGTGAAGAAAAAACTCTTGATTTTGATTTTGCAATGTTGCTACCTCCATTTTCCGGTGTTGGGATGAAAGCTTTTAATAAATCAGGTGATGATATTACAAATGAAATGTTTGCTGCAAATGGATTTATGATTGTTGATGCTGATTACTCAAAAAAAACTTATGATGATTGGAGCCCTGCTGATTGGCCTTCAACATATCAATCACCTAAGTACAAAAATATTTTTGCTGTGGGAATTGCATTTGCGCCACCACATGCAATTTCAAAACCGATGACAAGTCCGAATGGAACGCCAATTTTTCCAACTCCACCAAGAACTGGTATGCCATCTGGTGTAATGGCAAGACAGGCGGCTCATAACATTGCAGACATGATGAATGGAAAAGCAACAACGCCTACAAGAAAAGCATCGCTTGCAAATATGGGAGCAGCGTGTATTGCATCTGCAGGTGCTGGATTTTTTAACGGTACTGCTGTTTCAATGACAATGTATCCTATTATTCCTGATTTCAAAAAGTATCCAGACACTGGAAGAGAATTAAAATATACTTCTGGTGAAATTGGTTTAGCAGGACATTGGATAAAACACTTTTTGCATTTTGCGTTCATATATAAAGCAAAAGCAAATCCGTTTTGGAAAGTTGTACCTGAATAAAAATATTACCGTCACACTGAGCGAAGTCTGCCAAAGGCATCCCTTTGGGAGAAGTGTAACATTAAATTTATTGGAGAAATTATGAACGAAAGAAAACCATACGAACAAACTTATTATCCACCAGTGCCAACTGGATTTACAAAATTTATGAGAACAAATCTTGTATACCAGTTCTTCAGATTTTTAATTATCAATATTAAAATGTTAAGAATGGTAAGAAAGCACTAAGAGTCTTACTCCTGTGCCGGCATGCCATAACTTGTCCATTCTTCTTTGGATGGACCATAAACGCCAGGGACTTTAATTCCGTTTAATCTCATCACAACAGTTAGCTGTGCACGATGATGAATCTGATGAGAGATTATAACTCCAAGTGTTGTTCCTCTCTTCCACATTTCGCCATACATATCATCTTCAACTAATAATGTATCATCATTCCAATTAGATTTTATTGCAGCAAGTAAATTTTCTGAAGCTTCTTTGTAAGCATCCACAATTTCTTTTGCAGTTGTGGGAATTGGAGAATTACTATCTACAGTTTTAAAAGTTAATCCTGTGCGATGAGCCATTTCGCCAATTGCAGTTGTAATATGCCACGCAAGTCTTCCTGCAGTTCTTATGTTTTGATTAACTACTTTAGTTAATGATTCATCTGTAAGATTATTAAATATTTTTAATGTTGATTCGGATTCATACTTCCAATCATTAATAAAGTCTTCTAATTTGCGGTACATCGCTTTTCCTTTAAGAATAAGTCACACTTCGACAAGCTCAGTGTGACAAAAGTTTTTTGATCAACTGTCATC
>CALLZX010000174.1 GCA_937858935.1 uncultured Ignavibacteriales bacterium
TTTTTTCTTTCATTCAAATCACAATTCTATCTCAATGCAAAATAGAGGTTATTGTAATATCTTCAATTCCCAAAGATCAAAAAGTTTTCATAGCTGGTAATAAACCTGAATTAGGGAACTGGAATCCTGATCAAATATCACTGAATAAAATTAATGATTCTACCTGGTCTAAATTATTTGAGTTTGGAACGGGGGAGGTTATAGAGTTTAAGTTTACAACAGGAAGCTGGGAAGAAGAAGCATTAAATGAAACGGGTAAAATATCTGGGAATACAATCGTTAAAGTGTTAAATGATACTTCTCTGATCTTTAAAATAGATAAATGGGGTAATAATAGATCAAGTTTTACAAGACAAATAACCGGAAATGTTCGCTATCATAAAAACTTTAAGGGGAGAAGTGTTTTACCACGCGATATTATTGTCTGGCTTCCGCCAAGCTACGATTCTTTTCCCAATAAATATTACCCCGTGCTGTATATGCAAGATGGACAAAATGTCTTTGATCCATCTACATCCTCCTTTGGGATTGATTGGCAAATAGATGAAGTTGCTGACAGCCTGATAAGAACTAAATTAATTCAAGATATAATAATCGTTGGTATTTATAACACTCCTTTACGTGGAGTTGAATACAATAACACAATCCTTGGTTCCTATTATATGAACTTTATCATAGAGGAGCTAAAGCCTTTTATTGATAGAGCTTATAATACCTTACCGGATCGACAAAATACTGCAATCGGTGGTTCATCCAGCGGTGGATTAATTTCTTTTATTATGTCTTGGGAACATTCCGATGTTTTCTCAATGGCGGCATGTTTATCTCCGGCTTTTAAAATTAAAAAGATTGATTATGTTGCTCCAGTTAAATCTTATTCGGGAGCACGCAAAGATATCAAGATTTATATAGATAACGGTGGAATCGGTCTTGAGGAGCAGTTGCAACCCGGAATAGACGAGATGCTTTCAGCACTTAAGGTAAAAGGGTTTGTTCAGGGCGAAAATATACTTTATTTCAAAGATTCATTCGCAGAACATAATGAATCGGCTTGGGCTAAAAGAGTCTATAGATTTCTTGAGTTCATGTTTCCAATAAAAAAATGATTATCAATTCTTCTTTTCAAAATGCTGATAATCCTTTGAACTTTTCCATCTGCCGCCCCATTGCCAGCCCCGTTTTACAAATTCTTTTACAAGTTTAGAATCTCGAATGATTGTTCCACTCGCATTAACATTATATTTACCTTTAGCAGGTTGAATCACTTTTCCTTTTATATGAGGGTTTTGAAGCGGATTAATATCAATAGCCATTCCGTATGAATGGGCAGACAACACTTTTGAACCTTTTACTTTTCTATAGTTGAAAGCAACTGTATTATTCTCGTTCATTGAGGCATCATCATCCCAGTTAAATTTTACGGCTGGAATTACTTTAGCGATTGGAAATTTTGATTCTTTTATAAAATTAAAAATCTCCTCAATATCCTTTGCCGCTTTTTTGTTTACAACTAATTGTCCCTTATGCAATCTATCATCAAATGAATAATATTCCACACTAATTAAAGTAAGTTGTTTAGAAATTGAATTAGGTATTTCAATTCCTTTTATAGCCTCTTCAAATGTGTAATTACAATCCAGTATAATTTCCTCTTTATGGTTAGTTTTTTCAAAATTTACCTGGTAATTATTTATATGGATGAATAAGTAAACCAGTATTATCAAGAATTTCATATTAAAATTTATCTATGTTTTATTTGAATAAATGGATATATTCGACCCTCAATTTAAAGGAAAATTCATGAAAAGTATTCTTATTGCACTCTTTAGTGTTATGTTCATTTTCGGTTGTTCAAACAGTCCTGATTTTGTAACCCTTAAATCAGGTGTTAAATACAATGATGTAAAAGTCGGTACCGGTGCTGAAGCTAAAAATGGAGATCTGGTTGAAGTTCATTTTAAGGGCTGGATTATTAAAGATTCCTCAAACCTTTTTAGTGACTGGGCAGTAGATTCTACAAAAAAAGCTGATCTTATAGCTGATTCCTATGCTATGAATCAACCAATGAAATTTGTACTTGGTTCTGAATCATTTATAAAAGGTTCTGAAGAAGGTATAGTTGGAATGAAAACTGGCGGACAAAGGACTATTGTTATTCCGTCTAATTGTGCTTACGGCCCTGAAGGCATGGGACCAATTCCTCCAAATACAAGCATAAGGGTTTTAGTTGAATTAGTTAATACTAAAGAAGCAGTTAGTGCAAAAATGTGGGATGTCGATTCCACTTTGTTTAAAACAACTGCATCCGGATTAAAATATGCTATTATTAAAGAGGGTGAAGGCGAACTAGTTGCTAAAGAAAAACAACTAACCGTTCATTACAGCGGATTTTTATTAGATGGAACCAAGTTTGATAGTTCTGTTGAACGTGACGAACCTTTTACTTTTGTGGCTGGTGTTGGTCAGGTTATTCCTGGTTGGGATGAAGGTGTTCAGTTGATGAAAAAAGGAAGTAAGGCTAGATTAATAGTCCCTTCAACATTAGCGTATGGTGAACGTGATTTAGGTAAGATTCCCCCAAACTCAACTCTAATTTTTGATGTTGAAGTTTTGGATGTAAAGTAATTCCTCTAACATTTAAAATTAAAATGTCAGGTCTTCCGTAACAACGGATTAGTAAGCCTGACATTTTTTATTTTAAATAAATTTCTGCCGACAAATATTTTCCGAATGCATCTCAACATATCTTCCGCTCCACCAAAACATTATTAAATATAAAAATTTATCAAATCGACTGCTTGATTATAATATCCGCTACCGAATAAGTTCAGATGATTTAGTACATGATATAGTTTGTAAAGATTTTCACGATAAATGTAACCATCATTTAAAGGATTCTCCTCAATGTATGCCGAATAAAATCTAGGATCGAAGCCACCGAATAATTTTGTCATGGCAAGATCTGCCTCACGATGTCCATAATAAACAGCAGGATCAACTACGCAGGCATTTCCTAAATCATCTGTTATAAAATTACCGCTCCATAAATCACCATGAAGTAAACTTGGTTTGGCATCACAATCATTTAGGATAATATTAATCCTGCTTTCCATCAAAGAAAAGGCTTTATGTAATTCTTTATCAGCGTAACCTTTAGTTTCTGCAAGTCTATATTGATATAACAAACGTTTATTAAAATAAAAATCAATCCAGTTTGTTGCTTCATTTGTTGTAGGAATATTTAATTGTCTAGTTGAGCCGATATAATTGTCCTCGTAAAAACCAAAACACTTACTTGTAAACTTGTGAAGCTTCCCAAAATCTCTTCCAAAATTTTCCCAGAACATTTTATTTTTTGTTTTTGGTGCTATGTTTTCAAGTATTAAAAAGTCGTCTGCTGCATAAATAACTCTAGGAACATGAATAACATTTGCCTTTGCTATTTCAACTAGTCCATTTGCTTCCTTTAGAAACATATCTTTTGGGGAATTGCTGTTTGTCTTTAAAAAATAAGATTTACCTGATTGAGTTGAAATAATCTCTGCATTGTTAATGCATCCCCCCGAAACAGGTTTTTGAGATATGATTTTATCAGCTATTACTGATTCTAGTTTATTCTTAATCGTTTCTCTCAAGATCATCTTTAATTTTTGTTAAGAGATTTTTTGATCCGTCTTCAAGTAAATTAATAACGAATTCAAACCCTTCTGAACCACCGTAATATGGATCCGGGACTTCCCTGACATTCTTATCAGAAATAAAATCAGCCATCTTTAATATTTTGTTGCTGTATTGATTTTTATTATCCAGGTTTGTAATGTTTAAATAGTTATCATTATCCATTGTAATGATATAATCAAAATCAATAAAATCTTTCTTCGGATTAAACTGCCTTGCACGACTATCTAAATTATATCCTCGTGTTAATGCATGTTTTTTCATTCTGGCATCTGGTAACTCACCCGCATGGTAGTCAATCGTTCCTGCTGAATCAATGGTGATTTGTTTTCCCAAATTTGAGTTCTCTACAAATTTTCTAAAGATTCCTTCTGCGGCAGGGGATCTGCAGATGTTTCCCATACAAACAAATAAAACTCTAACCATCATTTTCCTTCTTTGATTATAATGTGTAAAGATAGTCTTCATCTAATATAAAATAAAGCATTTGTCATTTATTGTACTTCATTTAACATTAAACGGCAAATTATCTTAATGCAAGTTGAATTATCAAACCTTATGGGTTTGAAATATAACCACCTTAAAATAAATCAGGTATAATCGGAATTCTTTTTCCATTTTATTCTACACATAGATGTTTCTTTAAAGCTACATAATAATTTTCGAAGTGTTGTATGATTAAAAATTCCATTATTTATTTGGCATCTAAGTTGGCTTCTACATATATCATTTTAAGGTATAATTATGAAATTCATAATGGTTATAGCTGGATTATTAACAATAAATATCCTTCCTCAGTGGAACACAGGAGCAATAAAACTTGGATATTTTAATCCGTCTGCAACAGACGGAGGTTTCATAATTGGTTTTGAAGGCGGAAAACATTTTGATAAGTATATGAGCTGGACCTGGAGTGTTGATTGGTTCAATCGTAATTATGTTGATAAAGAATTGTTTGATGAATTGAATCAGTATTATCCTGGTGCTTTCGGCGAAACAAATGAATTACGTGCATCAACTAATATTCATGATTTTCCTGTTATGTTTGGTATCTCAGCCAGATTTCCGATTTCAAAACGTGCACAATTTTTTGCCGTTGGTTCTGTTGGGGCAGAACTACTAATTATCAATTACAGGAATTTTCAAAATCCAACGGACGATGAGTTTGAAGCTGCATTTGATTTTAATTGGAGAGTTGGTATTGGTGCAGCTTTTGCTATTGGTCCTTATACCGAATTTTTTGGAGAACTAACTTACCACGAATCTCATCCAAGCTGGACGTACGAAGATGACGAGTTCTTTTACCCAAATGCAGTATTAGAACGTTCATATAATATGAGCGGATTTATGACGAGAGTTGGAATTAGATTCTTTTATTAAAGTAATTTACAGATAGGTATTTTCCGGAAGCTCTTATTTGCTACTCTTTCCCATAAGGGCAGGAATTATAGTATTCTCATTAATTATTAACGAATCGTTGTTTATACTTCAGCATTAATGGTGATCACAGCGTTCCTGCTGCCGCCATAATTTCTATGTTCGCATAGATAGATGCCCTGCCACGTTCCTAAATTTAATCTTCCATTTGAAATTGGAATTGTAATTGAATTACCGAGCAGGGAAGTTTTTATATGTGCTGGCATATCATCTGCACCTTCAGATGTATGTGCAAAATATTTTTTATTCTCCGGAACAATCTCATCAAAATACTTCTGCATATCAAACCTAACATCGGGATCAGCATTTTCATTTATTGTTAATGATGCAGAAGTATGTTTTAACAGGATATTAATTAAACCAATTTTAATCTCCTTGATTTCAGGTAAGTAAGACAAAATTTCGTCTGTTACCAGATGAAATCCCTTACTTCGGGATTTTAATGTTATCTCTTTCTGTATCCACATATATAAATAATTAACGCAGACTTTAAGCCTGCGTTTTTAAAAATTTCATTAAATATTACTAAACAGATTTACTAACTGCTTCTTAATACTTTATCTTGATCCCAGCTCAATCTCAATCGTTAAAACTTCTTCACCACGCTTTACTAATACTTTTACTTTATCACCCGGAACATAATTTCCCAGAGCATACGTAAAATCATAAATGTTTGAAATCTTTTTCTCACCAAACTGTGTAATAATATCACCCGCTTGTAAACCGGCTTTAGCCGCAGGGCTTCCATCCGTTACACCGCCAAGTTTGTAACCATCAACTTCGCCCGCAAAATCCGGAACGGTTCCAACATAGACTTTTGTACCAGTCATTTTACCGGTGTCTTTTCTCTCTACAGAAATATAATCAGGACGTGTTTCTGAGTTAGCTATAGTTAATGCTACATCATAAACATACTTTAATAATTTTTCCTGTCCAGCTAAATTTATTTTATCTGCATCGTCTGATGGTTTGTGATAATCCGAATGTGTTCCTGTAAAGAAAAATAAAACGGGTACTTTTTTACCGTAAAATGATGAGTGATCACTAGGACCAAATCCTTCGTCATTAAAAGTAAGATTAAAATCATAATCATTTTTATCATCAAGAATATTTTTCCATTTCGATGAGGTTCCTGTTCCATAAACAATTAAATCGTTTTTATCATTCAATCTTCCTATCATATCCATATTAATCATTGTTATGTCATTCTCAATTGGAAGAGGGAAGTTGTTAACCACATAACTTGAACCAAGTAATCCTAACTCTTCACCGGAGAAAGCGATGAAAACTATTTTTCTGTCTAACTGATTTTTTATAGAAGCAAACTTCTCAGCTAATTCTAATAACCCTGTTGTACCGGAAGCATTATCATCAGCCCCATTATGGATTGAAGGCTCACCCATATATAGCGAATTATCTCCGCCCCAGCCGAGGTGATCAAAGTGTGCCCCTAAAACCAAATACTCATCTTTAAATTTTTCATTTCCAGCCTCAAGAAAAGCTCCCACATTTATACTCGTTCCTCTGACTTCATTAACTTCAGTTGATATTTCTGCATTAATTCCTGACTCCACTAAAAATGATCTTGGTGTTAGTGTCGAATCAATTTGATTTTGAATATCTAAAAGCGAAATAAAACTAAAGCATTCTCTCTTTGCACTTAATGCGGATATACCAGTTATCTTAGCCGCATTATCGTACTTAAAATCAACTAAAACGTCTTCTTTATTGTCTTTGGTATTTATGAATATTATCCCGATTGCTCCTTTATCTCTGGCAGTTGTTGTTTTATATCGAAGACTCGAATATTGATCAAACTTCGAATGCGGCGTTTTCATATCAGGATGATTTCTAAACACGATTACTATTTTATCTTTTACATCTATATTAGCGTAGTCATCATAATTTAGATCTTTTGCTGTAATTCCATAACCTGCAAAAACAAGATTTCCTTTAACTTCTTTATTGTCTGTAAATCCCAGCGCTGTAAAATCCTTCGAAAGTTTAAAACTTTTTTCTGTCCCACTTATAACAATTGTCAGCTCATTATCACCTAATTCAAGTTTTTCCATAAATGGAAATTCCTGGAAGTAGCTGCCGTCAAACAATGGTTTTAATCCGTAACTCTCAAATTCTTTTTTTAGAAAATCAGCTGCTTTATACAACGCATCAGTTCCCGTCATCCTTCCTTCAAGTTCGTCAGAAGCAAGATAGGTAATATGTTGTTTAATTTCTTCTGCAGTTATTTCAGGACTATTCTGTGCAATCATAA
>CALLZX010000175.1 GCA_937858935.1 uncultured Ignavibacteriales bacterium
ATACTGCAATCCAACAGCATAGCTTCCAATGTTGTTTGATTCATCAATCGTCATTTCCCAAAAATTCTCATAAAATATTAAATGATTGTATGAATATCTAAATCCAACTTGAAGTGAAGATGATTCGTCGACTATTCCAGGAAATAAATAAGATGCTGAAAGTGAATATGATTGAACACGAGTTCTGTATTCAACATCATAATATTCACCTGTTCCATCCGGATTTTGAGAAGTTGTAATTTGTATTGAATCAAAATCGAGTGAGCCGTTATACTTTTGTCCAAATCCCAATCCAAAAGAAAAATTATCAAGTTTAAAGACAGCACCTGCAGATTGAGGCATCCAATCATTTTTACGTGATGTACCGATATCAGCAATATATGCTTCATCAATACTGGTACTGTACTGATATGAAAATCCTAAAGAGTAATTTTTAAAATTCGAAATTGCTGCAGGATTCATAAATCCAATGTTGGATATATCATTATCAATGGATGCGTTGCCTTTAGAGTTAAGTAAGTTTATTCCAAATCCTTGAGGGGCTATTATAGCTTGGGTATCGTTGTTTTGGGGAAGAACAATTGTTGAATAGAGAAGTGCCAGAATAAAAATTAACTTTTTCATAAAGCCCCTTATAAATTAATTCCTAAAGAAAGTTTGCATATTGTTTGTTTTCTATAATCACCGGAGAAAAGATGTGAATCTGCAATTGCTAAATCGGCCGAGAAATTATTGTAATTGAATTTGAGCCCTGCAGTTATAAATAAAGCATCCAGTCCTGCATTTAATCGTGAATAAAAATAGTCGGTATATTCACAATCAGTTATATAAAATCCAAGTGAAGGTGTGAACATTTCATTGATCTTATAAACAGCGCTAAAAGAAAATTCAATCTGGTCTTTAAGAAAATTTGTTTCAGTTTCCCATAATATTGATGTAAGATTTGCAAGTAATTTAAGATCGGATGCTGCATCAAATGCCAGATCAATTCTTAATTCGTCTGGTAGAGTATGCAGTAAATATGAATCGCTTTGTTCTGCAGGTATCAGGACATGGTTAGTATCTTCAGGATCATAAAGTAATATCGCACCGTTATCAATTTCATACTTGGCATCAAAATATGTTTTGCTTTCGTATGAAGCCCCAATAATTAATTGACGCTGATCATCAAAATTAATTTTATAGTATAACCCTGCTGCAATATTACTGCTATAATCTATTGCACTTCCTGTTATGTCCCAGATCTCATCATATCTATCCAAATAGTTTAACGAATATCTAAAGCCAAGAGTTAAATCGTTTGAGGTTTGAAGTAATTCTTTAAATGAATATGAGGTAGTTATTGAATAACTATGAATCATTGATTCTTGTTTTACTTCAAAAAATTCTCCGGTTCCATCGGGTTGCTGAACTGTGGTTATAGGAATTGGGTCCATATCCAAAGTTCCATTATATTTTTGTCCGAACCCCAACCCAAAAGTGAAATCATTCCATTTTACAATGCCACCGGCAGATTGCGGATAAAAATTGTAAACACGGCTTGTGCCAAAATCAGCAATCCACGCTTCATCAATACTTGTGTTAAATTGATATGAAAAACCAAGCGAGTAGTTTTCAAACTCAGAGATGCTGGCAGGATTCATAAATCCTAAATTTGAAACATCATTGACAATTGATGAAGTACCGGAAGAGTTAAGTAATTTAATCCCATATCCCTGAGGCAAAAAACTTACAACGGTTGATCCATCTCGTGTGTTAGTTTGTGCTAATGTTAATGAAGAACTTATAACAACAAAATGAAGTAGTAAGAATAAAACTAAATTTTTCATAAGGCCCCTGAATAGATGATTTTGAAAAATGTTATACAAGAGAAGCGACGTGATCTGAAAAATAAACAGATTGCCACGTCGCTTCGCTCTTCGCAATGACTTATTTAATTATTTTCTTTTCTCTTAAAACAGTTTCAATATCTATTGAACCAATTTCCTGCAAATCATATTTAACACGTGTACTAGGTTTTTTGATATTGATATATCTGCTAAGATCAATCGGAGTTCCGATAACAACTGCATCACATTTTGTATTGTTAATGGTTGTTTCAAGATCTTTTAATTGTGCTGCTCCATATCCCATTGCTGGAAGTAGAACCCCGATGTTTGGATATTTTTCAAATGTTGCAGTAATAGATTTTACTGTGTAAGGTCTTGGATCAACAAGTTCTTTTGCGCCAAGTTTTAATGCGGCTACAACACCTGCCCCGTATTTCATTTCGCCGTGTGTTAATGTTGGTCCGTCCTCAACAACAAGAACGCGTTTGCCTCTGATCATTTCAGGATGTTCAACTGTAACAGGAGAAGCTGCTTCAATTATTGTTGCATTAGGGTTTACTTTTCTGATGTTATCTCTAACAGTATTAATTCCGGCATTATCAGCAGAATCAATTTTATTAATCACTGCTGCATCAGCTAATCTTAATGAAGTATTGCCAGGATAATATTTCATCTCGTGTCCCGGTCTATGCGGATCAACAACTGTAAAAGTTACATCAGCTTTATAAAATGAAAAATCATTATTACCGCCATCCCACAAAATAACATCAGCTTCTTTTTCAGCTTCGCGTAAGATTGCTTCGTAATCTACGCCAGCATAGATGACTCCGCCTCTTGCAACGTGTGGTTCGTACTCTTCAATTTCTTCGATTGTACATTTATGTTTTTTAAGATCAGCATAAGTGGCAAAGCGCTGAACTTTTTGTTTTACAAGATCACCGTAAGGCATTGGATGACGAACTGCTACAACTTTTTTACCAGCAGCAGTTAACACTTCAACAATTTTGCGTGATGTTTGAGATTTACCGCAACCGGTTCTAACAGCTAAAACAGCAATGACAGGTTTTGTGCTTTTAACTTCAGTTTCAGCTGCGCCAAGCAAACGGAAAGAAACTCCGCACGCATTAACGATAGAAGCTTTAGTCATAACATATTCAAATGGAACATCTGAATATGAGAAAACTACTTCATCAACTTTTAATTTTTTAATAAGGGTTTCTAATTCTTTTTCTTCGTAGATCTTTATTCCATTTGGATAAAGTGTGCCGGCAAGTTGCTTGGGATAAGTTCGGCCTTCAATATTTGGGATTTGTGTTGCGGTGAATGCTACAACATTGTAGTCTTTGTTATCTCTGAAGAAGACGTTAAAGTTGTGGAAATCGCGTCCAGCAGCGCCCATTATCAACACGTTCTTACGAGCCATAGAAATACTCTCCTTTGTGCTTTTATTATAAGTTGTTGTATAAAAATATTTTGATTCATTTATATGATATTATTAAAATTTACTGTTACAAATCTAAGGGTTTTTTACAAGAGTTTCCTTGTTATTAGTGCTAATAATAGCATCCGAAAGGTACTTTTAGAGAAACGGAATTTAAAAAGTGCGTTTAAGTTAAATAGGGCAAGAAAATGAGATGCAGTGTTAAAAATTTTTCTTTATTTAATTAATACACAAAGAATAAATAACTTAAAAATTCTAATAGTAAGCGAGAGGTTTGCCTCTCTTTGAATTGTTTTTATTTTTTATGTTGTTTTAGTTTATTTAAGCAAATACACGGACAAGGCAAGCCTTGTCCCTACTTTAATAACATTAACTTTAAATTTTTAATTTGTTGATTAGCCTGAATTCTCACAAAATAAATTCCTGAACTTACATTGTTCCCGGAGTTATTCATTCCACTCCAGATTACTTCATACGTACCAGATGGTTTTTCTTCATTTACTAATGTTGTTATTTCATTTCCGAGTATATCATAAATTATAAGTTGCACTCGAGACCCTTCGACTTCGCTCAGGGTGACATTCGGGATGCTGTATCTTATAGAGGTGGAAGGATTAAACGGATTTGGATATGCGCTTAAACTAAATTCATTTAGAATAAATTCTTCATCATCTACTGAAACAATATTATTAGTGTTTCCTGGAGTTGGAGCCATTGTAATCCAATTGCCTGCACCATCTGGCAATCTGCCAAAAGAAATATCAGTAATCTGAGGTCCAAATGAAATTGAATCGATAACGGTTATTCCATCATTTTCAACTAATGCAATAAATTCTCCACTTGCACTTAGTTTAAAATTTGTATGAATGCCTTGTTGTTCTTGCTGTTCATCGCACCATATTACTAAATACTCGTTAGGATTTAAAACTAAATTTGGCTGAGTGAATTGGTACTTTGTTAAGTTATCTTTTTTATCTGTTAAATATCTTCCGGTTAAATTAATCGGACTTGAAGTCGGATTATATAGTTCAATCCAATCATCATACTCGCCATTTGGATCCGCAATTGTGATTCCATTATCGGCCATAAATTCATTTATGACAATTTCATTAGTAATTATTTGTGATGCTCTTATTTCAATTGCTTTTTTTCTAGGATAGAACTGCGATTGATTTTGATTATCCTTTACAAAAACAAAAAACTTTCCTGAGTTACCTGCACCAAGCGGAGGAATAATCCCAATCCATCTATCTGCTTCATCAACGTTTTTTGTATTTGAAACTGGTGAATAATTCATCT
>CALLZX010000176.1 GCA_937858935.1 uncultured Ignavibacteriales bacterium
ACTTCAGGATTCTATTCAAACCGGGCACAAAAATTATACAATGAGCTTATAGGACTAAACACCAAAACGGATTGGACTAATCTTAACTCGCTTGTTACTCCGGAAATAATAAAACGCTATAACATTTATGAAGAAGATGATGACTTGTGGGTAGACGCTAAATTTGTAATCGATGAAGAATTTTATGATGACCAGGAATTATGGAACAATGGGATTAAGGTAGGGACAAGAATTAATGATGAAGTAGAAGTTAAAATACCTTTATACGCATTCTTATCACTTGAAAACATTTTTTCTCTTAAGTATGTGGAACTTAAAGATGAAGTTCTTCCTCCTAAATTAGTGCGTTAAAAGTAATTTGTGATTTTTTTCATTCTCAGAAAGTATCTCCCAACTATAGCGAATAATTAAATATTGAATAATGATTCAATATTATTCAATCTCAAAATCATACCTTGTCAAAAGACCCGACAAACCTATAAAAGAAAATTTAGCTTTTAATATTTTATTATTTTCAGGATCAATTATATGGTCATTAGCTTTGCGGAAATTGCATTTAGATAAATTAGTATAGACGTGAACTTTCTCAAATTTTTTAATCAAAATAATTTATCCGGAGACTAGCAATCAAGCATTTTTGAAATGCAGTTAAGAATATTAAAACTATTTTTTGAGTAGAATTGAATGTAGTGTGAGAGTGCTTATAATCAGATAAAAAACCGTTCAGCGAGTTTTTATTTTTTCATCATTTATGATAACCGTTAATCAAATTTATCTGCTTCTAATATTGTATTTGATTGTTTACTGCTATTATTTTATTAAAGAAATTAAAACTATTTAAAATTCCTCTAACCTTTCCAGAAAAAATAGTGCTTGTAAAAAGAATGATTTTCAATTCAAATATTCAATAATTATTTCCGGGTGATTTCCATGCATAAATTATTTATCATATTTATTGCTACTTTTTTAATCATAACCTCAGCGATTAATTTCGGGCAGGATAATTCACAATCCGATTCGCTTAAAAATATTTCCCTCAATGGACTTTCCTTCAGAAGTATTGGTCCGGCAATTACCGGAGGAAGAATTGTTGATATCGCTGTTAATCCGGTTAATAACTCTGAGTATTATGTTGCATCAGGCCATGGGTCGTTGTGGAAAACAACTAATAGTGGTGTAACATTTTCACCTGTATTTGATGGCAATAAATCTTATGCAATTGGATGTGTTGTTATCGATCCAACTAATCCTAATGTTGTTTGGGTAGGAACCGGTGAGAATAATAATCAGAACAATGTGATTTTTGGTGATGGCATTTACAAAAGTGAGGATGCAGGTAAAAGCTGGAATAACATGGGAATCAGCGCATCGCATCAGATTGGCGGAATTGCAATTGATCCAAATAACTCTAACATAGTTTATGCAGCGGCTTATGGATCATCAAGATTTTCAGGCGGTGACAGAGGAATTTTTAAAACAACAGACGGCGGTAAATCCTGGAATAATGTTTTAAAGATCAGTGAATTTACAGGATGTTACCAGGTTCATATGGACCCGCGTTTCTCAAACATTTTATATGCTGTTGCACATCAGAGAATGAGAAACTTGTACACAGGAGTTTATGGCGGACCTGAAAGTGGAATTTATCGGAGCCTTGATTATGGAGCTACCTGGGAAAAACTTAAAAATGGATTGCCTCAGGAAGATGTTGGAAGAATTGGCATGGCTCTTTCACCTGTTAATCCTGATTATCTCTATGCCATTGTTGAAGCGACTGATAAAGACAAAGGTGTTTACAAAAGTACTGATCGCGGTGCAAGCTGGACAAAGCAAAACAGTTATAATGCAACCGCACCTTTTTATTATCACGAACTTTATTGCGATCCTTTAGATTTAGAAAGAGTTTACAGCAACGATACTTTTTTACAATTTACTGTTGATGGCGGAAAAACCTGGAAAAATTTGGGTGATGATAAAAAGCACGTTGATAACCACGCATTATGGATTGATCCTTTAAACAATAAACACATTCTTGCCGGATGTGATGGCGGACTTTACGAAACTTTCGATCAGGCAAAGAACTGGGATTTCAAACCAAATCTACCTATTGCAGAAATTTATAAAATTACAACCGATAATGCCGAGCCATTTTATAATATTTATATCGGCACACAGGATAACAACAGTCTTGGAGGACCTTCACGAACCGTAAGTTCAGCTGGAATATTAAACCAGGATTGGCTCTTTACTAATGCCGGGGATGGTTTTGAAACGCAAGTTGATTGGAAAAATCCGGACATAATTTATTCACAATCCCAATTTGGCGGCCTTGTCCGATTTGATAAAAGAAGCGGAGAAAATTTATTCATTCAACCGCAGGATTTTACCGATACTGCTTATCGATTTGATTGGGATGCGGGCTTTCTTCTTTCAAAGCACAATAATAAGAGACTATACCTTGGTGGCAACAAATTATTACGAAGTGATGATCAGGGAAGTACATGGAAAGAAATAAGTCCTGATCTAACAAGAGGTGTTCCCAAAGAGATGCAAAAACTTATGGGACAAAGCTGGAGTATAGATCAGCTTGCTAGAAAAAGTAGTATGGCACAAATTGTAACGATTGCAGAATCTCCGCTTGACGAAAATATTTTATTCGTGGGTTCAGGTGATGGACTAATAAACGTTACTACAAACGGCGGCATTAATTGGACAAAGGCAGTAATTGAAGGATTGCCGGAGTATTCCCGGATTCATCACATCATAGCTTCAAATTTTGATAAACTTGTAGCGTACGCTGCGTGCAATAATTACTTTGGCGGTGATTACAAACCATATATTTACAAAACAACTGATGGCGGTAAACATTGGTTTTTAATTAATAATAATCTTCCGGATAATGGCAGTACTTTTTCTGTAGCCGAAGATAATGTTGATAAAAATCTTTTATTTCTTGGAACTTTGTTTGGTGTATACTTTTCTAATGATGGCGGCAAAGAATGGATACCATTGAAAAACGGTATGCCGCCCGCATGTGTAATGGACCTTGATATACAAAGAAGAGAAAATGATCTTGTTGTTTCAACATTTGGAAGAGGAGTATATATTCTAGATGATTATTCACCCTTAAGATATTTATCAACTGAAACATTAAAAAAAGAAGCTGAAATATTTCCTGTAAAAGATGCATTAATGTTCATTCCATCTAACCCGCTTGGATTTAAAGGAGTTGCATTTATGGGTGCAAGTTTTTATTCAGCACCAAATCCGGAAGTTGGAGCAGTATTTACTTATTATTTAAAAGATGAGTTCAAAACATTAAAAGATTTGCGAAGCGATGAAGAGAAAAAACTGCAGAAGAAAAACAGTGATATTAAATATCCGACTTATGAAACTTTAAAAGCTGAACAGGAAGAACCGGAAGCTTATCTATTATTTACCATAACAGATGAAGCCGGCAATACTGTACGCAAAATAAAAACAGATGCAAATAAGGGGATAAATAGAATAACCTGGAATTTCAGATACTCTCCTGTTACACCAGTATCGCTCGAGACACCTGATAATTCCGTACCATGGAATGAGCCTGATAAAGGTTATATGGTTTTGCCTGGAAGATATTTTGTGTCCCTCTCAAAATTTAAAGATGGAAAGTTTACTGAACTGGTAAGCAAAAAAGAATTTGTTTGTAAATCGTTAAACAACACAACTCTTCCGGCAGAAGATAAGTTTGCCCTTGATGCATTCAATAAAAAAGTTGCGGAACTTACAAGATCAATTGCCGGGGCGGAAGCATTAAGAAACGAATTAGTAAGTAAATTAGCTTATTTAAAGAAGGCAGTATTAGATGGAGCTAATGTTCAAACTACAACTTATAGTAACATAATAAATATTGAGAGTGATTTAAGAGATCTTAATTTAAAACTAAATGGAGATCAACTAAGAGGCAGATATGAAGGCTCTGCACCAACTTCTGTAAAACAACGCGTTGATTTAATAACAGGTGCTTTGTGGAGTACAACTGCGGCACCAACAAATACTTTTATTAAATCTTATGAATTGGCAGCAAGTAAATTTGATGATATTCTACTTTCTTTAAAAACAATAGATGCAAGTATAAAGCAAGTTGAATCTGAATTGGAGAAATCCGGTGCGCCCTTTACTCCGGGCAGATTTCCCGAGTGGAAGAAAAACTAGTTTACTCAATTAAAATATCGTACTTTGTTAATAGACCCGGTATACCAATTATAGAAAATTTCGCTTTTGAGATTTTGTTATTATCCGGGTCTATTGCATAGTTATATGCTTTACGAAAATCACATTTATATAAATTAGTATTATCAAATACAGCATTACGTAAATCACAATCATTAAACGACGAACCTGTAAGATCTGCTCTGCCAAAATCAACTTCAACCATTTCGCATTTTGTAAATACCATCTTATGTAGTTTCATTCCAAAGAATGATGATCTGTTTAATTGACATCCTGTGAATTCAAATGATAAAAGTAATTGGTTACAGCCATCAAACTGCAATCCTGTTAAATTACAGTTGTTAAATTTTACATCACGAAAAACAGCAGCAGAAATATTGCTGGTTGTTAAATCACAACTTATAAATTCACAATTTATAAATACTGATTCTGATAATTTGACTTTTGAGAAGATGCATTTCTCGAATTTACAATTCTCATATTCACCAGGCGCAAATCCGTCTTTTGCAAAATTGATGTTTGAAAATTCTTTATCTATAAAATATTCTAGTTCATTCATATCAAATAATATTATTTTAATCTGTAGATTTTATGAAATAAAGGTCATAGATCTTATGTGCGAATTGGAGTGTGTTATATTCTGATCCAGCATCACGATTTGTTAAAATTATAATTGTAAATCTCTTCTCAGGCATTCTGTAGATAATATTTCGGAATCCTCTTGTACTGCCGGTATGATAGACCACATCAATGTCGTGATATTTTTCCAATCTCCATCCATACCCATAAGGAAATTCAATTCCATTGTTCGTAATTCCCCTGCTCCAGGATTCATCAAGATATTTTTTGTCAATTAATTTTCCGGTATAAAGAGATTGATCCCATTTATAAAGATCATTTAATGATGAATAAATACCTCCGTCTCCAAGCACTGCACTAGTAATACTTTGATCTGTAAATTCAACAAGGTTATCTTTAATAGCATAGCCGTATGCTCTGTTTCTTACCTCGTTAATATTATTTTCAAATGCGATTGTATTATCCATTTCGAGAGGTTGGAAAATATTATCTCGCAGAAAATCACGAAATGATTTACCGGATATTTTTTCAACCGTCAGTGCAAGCAGAGCATATCCTGTATTACTGTATCGATGCTGACTCCCGGGTTGGAAATAAGTTGAATCAGCCTGCATTATCAAATTTAATACATCCTGATCTTTCACCTGTATTGTTGCCGTATCATGGATCAAATCTTCATAGTCGATTAATCCTGATGTATGCTGCAGCAGATTTTTTACAGTTATACTCTTCCCGTAGTCCGGGAATTTTGGGAATATTTCGTTGAGGGTCGTTTCCAGTTTAAGTTGATCTCTGTCTATTAACATAAGGATAGACATTGCAGTAAACTGTTTAGTAACTGAAGCCAATCTGAAATTAGTTTCTTTGGTAACTTTCTGGTTCTTTTCAATGTTTGCAAGTCCGTAACCTTTCTCGAATATAATCTCCCCGTTTTCTATGACCATCACGGCAGCGCCGGGCATATCTGGTTTATTATAATCACTAAATATCTTATCGATTTTTTCTTCATCGCTCATTGTGCATCCCGTAATCAGAGTAATCGTAAAAATTAAAGTTAAAAAAGTTTTCATTTTAGGTTTTTCCGTTGAAGAATCATTATAACTAAAAGGGTTTATCTGTTCTCATTTATTTTATTGATTTAATGTTCTGACTTAGTTAACCATTCTGTCTTAGTAATTATCATATTCAAAGAAGTCCAGGGCTTACCATCAACAAGAATAGTTTTTGTTTTATCCTTATTGATTTTGAATCCAGACTTCTCATAACATTTTATAGCGCTGATATTCCAGTCATATACGTTCAGTTCAGCAAGAGAATAATTAAGATGTAAAAAAGATTTTTCCAATAGCAGATTTACAACTTCAACACCTAATCCTTTTCCGCGATAAGCTTTTTCACCAATCAGTATTCTGCACAGCTTTGCAGAAGATTCGAATTTGTATATTTCACAATGTCCGATCGTTTTATTTGATCTTGTTTCTATTACTTTGAAAACGATGCTGTTTTCATCTGCCAGATATTTTTCCAATTGGTCTGTGGCTAGTGGGAATGAAAAATTGGGACCAGCAAATTGAACTAATTCCTCTAAATTATCAATCCAGGAAATTAATCTGGTGAAATCGGATTTAGTAAATGGTCCAAGTTTAATCATCTGCTGCTGTTCTGTTGAATCCGATGGAGGTGGCTGTTTTATCATAGTATTTATTATTCGTTAAAATGTGTCACGGAAAGGTTTCCCGAATTATCAGGACCAGCAGTGACAACTAAGAAATTAGTTCTGTTACTTCTTAAAAACATTAATCATCGGTCTGATTGAAGCGAGAATGGCAGGAATTAAAAACCAAATCCAGTTTGTGCCAGTTGCCCAATTAGCAAAGGCTGGCCAAAAGGATATTAGAAATAAGGTTGCGAAAAAAACTGCGAATTTTGTAAGGGAAATATCCCAAATATCTAAATTGTTAAATTTCATTTTGACACCTATATATTTTTTTTATTTATAAGATAACTTCTATAGGAAAGGATGTCATCTTTAATATCTGTTATGTTGTTCCTTCTACAATTTTTATCTCTTCTTCCGTTAATCCGTAAAGCTGGTAAACGAGTTGATCTATTTGCGCATCTGTTGCTTGTATTTGTCTTTCGATTGCTGTGCGCTCTGTGGGGGTTTTGAGTTGAGATAATTTACGATTGTTATTTAATATTATTTTAACTTGCTTTTCCAATTGTTCTTTTAAAACCGAATAATTTTTTAATTTTCCTTTATCAATACAAATTGGAATTCGTTCAACATATTGTCTTTTCCATCTTAGATAATTTCCACGTATCTCTGAACTAATAAACTTAAAATAAAAAGTTATTAATTTTGAGTTTAGTAATCCTAACAGATACAATGAATTTGAAGGAATAAGAAAGGTCGTCATATCTGTATAAATTTTTTGATCATCTAATGTAAACTGACCACGAAGTGCGATCTCGCTAAATATTATTTTAGTTTTCTCAAATTCATCATAATAATTACACGTTCTTAGTTCCCACCAAAACTCACCTTTATCAGTTCTTTTTTTTGCTTTTAATTCAAATTGTTCTAAATGTAAAGAGATCAAAGGAAATCTTTTTTTTAAGTCATTAAAATTATTAATACCATTATCTTTTGACCATCCGTTAGGGATTAATATGATGTACTTATATTCTTTAATATCTTCAAATCGTTTAATATTTCTGCCAACTGCATATTTTTTAATTATATCTTTACCTTCTCCAAGAAATATGTCGGCGTGTTTTTTGTCAATAATAAAAGCCTCATTTAAACCTGTTTTAAGACCAACAAAAAGTTTCTGGGGAATGAAATTCACCAACTCTGTGGAATTTTCTCTCATCTTCTCTAAAATACTAACAATGTTTTCATTTTCTAGATTCCAAGCATTGACATCTAATTTAGTACGATCGAGTTCAATTCTATTCTCAATCACATGAGATCGTAAATCTAATCTTGAAAGACTATTTACAGAAGTAGTAAAGAATTTTTCACTCTCTGTTGAATTATTAACAATAATAATACAAGGATAAGCTGATACTTTTCCAAATATGGGCAAATCTTTGAAATCAATAATCTCACTTATTTTTTTAGATTTAAGATACTCTCTTAATTTTAATCCATATCTTGATCTCATCCATTTATTTGCAACAATAATTCCAAATAATCCATTATTATTTAATTGACTTATTCCTCTTTCAATAAAATATTGATATAGGTCTGCACTTGGATCAAATACCAAGTATTTTTTATTCAAATATTCTTTTAAATCTTGTATACTTTCATGTCTTACATACGGCGGATTGCCAATAACAACATCAAATCCACCGGC
>CALLZX010000177.1 GCA_937858935.1 uncultured Ignavibacteriales bacterium
CCAATTGCCGCGGCAGGAATTTTGGGCAGCGAATCAATATAACCCATTACGCCTGTGTGGGGAACATTATCGTATTTTGTAGTGATAGAACGAATTAATACAGCAACTGCACCATACTTGGCCCCTTCAATAGCACCGTAAAATCTTTGATCTACTGCCCCTCCGTATCCGGCAAAAGTATTTAACAAGCTTTCATCCAGAGGGCGGCTAAAGAAAACTATTTTACCTTTTACTTCATTTTTTCTTTTTTCTAATTCTGTAAAATTTTTCACTTCAATAACATTTGCTGTAATTCCGTTTTCGGGAGTTGCAATGCTTCCTCCTAAAGAAAGTATGTTAAGAGATTTTCCATTTAAATTTTTAGTATTTACAATTTGCGCAGTTTCAACACTTCCTCTTTCCCAATGAGGGACCATAACCGGCTGAAGCCAAACTTTATCAACTCCAAAACTTTTTAATTTTTTTTCTGCCCAATAAATTGCTCGTAAGGAATTTTCTGATCCGCTTAATCTTGGTCCAATATCACAAAGCTCCTGTAATAATTTATATCCCGTCTTTTCGGTTAAAGCTTTTTTTGTGATTTGATCAGCAATAAGATTGTAGTGATTAAGTTTTGAAGCGTTCAATTGCGATAATGATTGTGTTGAGAATATTAAACACAAAAATGAAACATGTATGAATCGTATGAAACAATTGCTTTTCAAAAAGTCTCTCCTGTATTTGAAAGTTTAAAATCAGTTTGAGTTTTGCAGAAAAAATAACTTAGCAGATAATTAAAACAAAGATAAGTTTGTAGAATTCTTCTTAAAGAAAAACCCCGAATCAAATCCGGGGTCTTAAAAAATTAATCTATTATGGTTTAATTCAACACATTAAGCTTAGTGGGTCCATCATCGGCAAATATTTTCCACTGAACAAATGCACCACCGATAAATAAAATAATTGAAAGCCAATATGCAAACTGATAATCAAGCGTGATAACATTTTGTCCGCTAACATTTAAGTCTGGATTGCCATCAAGGCTTACTTTAAGCAAAAGTAAAAACACAACACCCGCAACTGAAACCACAATATTAGTTATAGCAGTAATTCTCATCTTAAAAAAGCTAATAATTAAACCAATAATAGCGGCTACAAATGCAAAAAGTGCTAATGGTTGTGATTCAATTTCTTTCTTTTGATCTGTATTAAGTTCATCAGAAGAATTCATCTCACCGCCAAACATTCCCGTTGGATTTACTTCTGTACCTGTGATTAACTGAAATCCTGTAACACTCATAATTGTTTGCCCGCCGCAGGAAAGATTTACAAAAGGCAGAAAAAATAAAATCAAAATTACTCCATAAAACGCTGGTGAAAATTTTTTTACTGGTTCCATTATTACCTCTTATGATGATGGTTAAAAATTACTTTTACAGTTTATTAAAGATCTCTTGCGCTAAAAGTATCGCCTTCCCTTATATCCCCCGATGTAAATCCTTTATAAAACCATTTTTTTCTTTGAGCTGATGTTCCGTGAGTAAATGATTCGGGTACAACATAACCTTGTGCCTGCTTTTGAATATTATCATCACCAACTGCGCTTGCAGCATTTAATGCTTCTTCAAGATCACCACTCTCAAGTAAATCCTGCTGTTCAGTATAGTGTGCCCAGATGCCTGCGTAAAAATCAGCTTGTAATTCCACTCTAACAGAATACTGATTGTATTCTTCCTGGCTAAGTTGTGAACGTAGATCATTCATCTTATCCATAACGCCAGTTAAATTTTGTACGTGATGTCCAACTTCGTGAGCAATTACATAAGCCATTGCAAAATCACCCGGAGCTTTAAATCGCTTTTGCAGTTCTTCAAAAAAACTTAAATCTATATAAAGTTTTTCATCACCGGGACAATAAAATGGGCCCGTTGATGCACCAGCAACTCCGCATGCTGATTCTACTTTTCCGCTGAAGAGAACAAGTTTTGGTTCGCGATATGTTGTACCCGCTTCTTTAAATATTGCATGCCAAACACTTTCTGTTTCTGCAAGCACAACACCAACAAACTGAGCAAGTTCTTTATCCTCAGCAGTTTCAGTATAATTTGTGGTTTGATCTTCTACTTGAACATTCTGAAGTATTGAAGTCGGATCACCGCCAAGCAGAAGGACTACAAGTACAATTGCAATAGTTCCGATTCCGCCGCCAACGATGCCTTTACCTCCGGGTGACATACCTCGCCTGTCTTCAACATTCGAACTTTCTTTTCGTCCTTTCCAGCGCATCTTAAATCCTTTCAATGATATGATATATTTTTTATTCTGATGTGGAAATTATAATATCAGAAAGCTGATATAAATATATTTATAACTAAGGATTCGCAAAACAAGAAGTGGAATAAATATTTATGAGTAGGCTTTCTGAAAGAAAGGAAAAACAAATTCCGGCTAACCAATTAAAGATTAGCCGGATGATTAAAAACTAAAATTATTTTAAAAGAATCATTTTCTTTGTTTCAACAAAACTACCAGCCTGTAAACGGTAGAAGTAAATACCAGATACTAGATTCTTGATACTTGATGCTGGATTAAAATCAATCTCATAATTGCCAGCATTTCTATATTCATCCACAAGATTAGCAATTTCATTTCCAAGAATATCATAAATCTTTAATGTTTGCCAACTGCCTACTGGAGACTGCCAACTTATTTTTGTGCTTGGATTAAATGGGTTGGGATAGTTTTGGGAAAGACTGTATTCAGTGAC
>CALLZX010000178.1 GCA_937858935.1 uncultured Ignavibacteriales bacterium
GCTTCTGTAAGCAGTGCAGTTAGTTCGCTGTTTGTAACAATGTGTTTAAGCCGTGCAGCTTGTTTTATAATTTTTTGTGCTTTGCGTGGAGCAGAAGTTGAAAAATATGTTTTAACCCGATCACGAATAGATTTTGCTTTTCCCACATAAATTATTTCATCTTTTTTATTTGTGAAATAATAAATCCCGGGAGCGTTAGGTAATGAGCGATAATCTTCCTGCAATTCTTTCTTAACATTTAATAGCGGCGATTCCTGATAACCTTTTTGATAAGAAAGTAATTGTCCAACGGTTGTGATGCTATCTTTAGCCTGGAGTTCTTTAATCATCTTTAAAAGAACTTTTGCTGTAATTTCAGCATCACCCAAAGCTCTGTGTGCGTTTGAATTTTTAAGATTTAAAGAATGTGCAACTGATGAAAGTGATTTACTTTGCAAAGTTGGATAAATATTTCTTGCAATCTTTAATGTGCAGCAAGAGTGCTCATTAATAAATTCACGACCTGAAATTGTAAATTCAGAATTTAGAAATCCAGAATCAAAAGGAAAATTATGCGCAGTAAGAATTGTATTTTCAGTAAAAGAAATTATCTCATCAACTACATTTGAAAAAATTGGGGCACCAACTACATCATCGTTATCAATTCCGGTTAAGGATGTTATAAACGGTGGGATGTAAGTTTGCGGATTTATAAGATAATTTAGTTTATCAGTTATCTTCAAATTCTCAATCTTAACAAGAGCAATTTCAATAATTCTATTTTTATTTGGAGAAAGTCCTGTCGTTTCAACATCCACAACACTGAATGATGCTTTTTCCAACGGAATATCTAAAGGATTTTCATATTTCATATTTAAATCTAACCTAAACTATTAACTCAATCAAAGCAAAGTTTATTTCTCAATTACTCTCAATTTAGATATATTTCTTTAAACGATTTAGGAAAACATGTCTTCAATTAATTTACTTTTTGTTGGTGATATTATTGGTCAGCCCGGTATGGATATCGTTCAAACCTGGCTTCCGGGATTAATTCAAAAATACAAAGCTGATTTTGTAGTTGTTAACGGCGAAAATCTTTCTGACGGTAAAGGCTGCACGGACAAAGAAGGGCCAAAACTTTTTCAAATTGGTGTAAATGTAATCACAGGTGGTAATCATACTTGGGATAAGCACCAATCTCAGGACTATTTAAAAGCAGAACCACGTTCACTTCGTCCCATAAATTACCCAAAGGGCACACACGGAAATGGTTATCATATTGCTGATACAAAAAAAGGAAAAGTTGCAGTTGTAAGTCTGCAAGGTAGAACATTTATGACTGCAATTGAATGTCCTTTTAGAACTATGGATTGGATTCTTACACGAATAAAACAAGAAACTAAAGTTGTGTTTGTAGATTTTCATGCTGAAGCGACTGCTGAAAAAATGGCAATGGGTCAATATCTTGATGGAAAAATCAGTGCAATTGTTGGAACACACACTCATATTCAAACTTCAGATGAAAGAATTTTACCAAACGGAACAGGTTACATTACCGATGTTGGAATGACCGGGCCATATGATTCAGTAATCGGGATGAAATCGAGTGCAGCTATTAACAGATTTTTATTTGCAACTCCGCAAAAGTATGAAACTGCAAAAGATAACGTTCACTTAACCGGAATGTTTTTTAAGATAGATACAGAAACAGGTAAAACTTTAGAGCTTGAAAGAATATTCTTTCCGGAATTTGATAAAATTACTGTGAACAAAGATGCTGAATTATCCACTTCCCAGAATTGATAAGGATGATAAGCTAAAAAAACTGCTTCTTCCTTATTGCAGATTTAAATTGGGTACAATATGGATTGATGAAAAAGAAAAACACAAAATAGCTTGTGTAGATGTTAGCAAAAGTGATGAAGTAAAAAAGATTTTTGGAAAAAGTAAAGTAAAACTTTCTGTCCAGGATCCGCCATACAACTTTATCGCATTTACTGAAAAACAAAATGATGAGTTTATCAAATGGTGCAAAGAATGGATTACTTTAAACCAGGAAGTTTCGGATAAGAATTCATCATTTTATTTTTGGCTCGGTGCAGATCAATCAAATCATTTTGAGCCGTTTGGTGGATTTATTGAAATGATGAAATCGACTGGGTTAACTTCTCGCAGTTTTATTACAATGAGAAACCAGCGTGGATACGGAACGCAATATAATTGGATGGCAATACGCCAGGAACTTCTTTATTACACATGTGGAAAACCAAAGTTCAATATAAAATCTGAGTACACAGATATTCCAAAAGTTTTAAAAGGTTACTACAAAGAAGTTGGTGGTGATGTTACTGATAATATGCAGCGCAGCAAATCACAGTTTATTCGCGCAGGCAATGTTTGGATTGACGTTCAGCAGGTTTTTTATAGAATGGAAGAAAACGTTAATGGATGTTTCGCTCAGAAACCATTAAAAGCTATAAAAAGAATTGTAGAAGCTTCCTCTAATAAAAATGAATTGGTTACAGATTTTTTTTCACATTCCGGTACAACGCTAATTGCATGTGAAATTCTTAATAGAAAATGTATTACTTTTGATTATGATCCAGTCTATTGTGAAATAACATTACGACGATTGGAACACCTTAGAGAAAATAAAAAAACAGGCTGGCAAAATTCTAATCCATTTTTCAATGAGATTATAAATGATAAAAAAATATTAAATCACTTAAAGAAAAAATATAACATAACATATAATTGAGTAACTATGATTTTAATTGATGGTAAAAAAGTTGCCGCTGACATTCGCCACGAGCTAAAAGAGAAAATATCTCAGCTTAAAAGTGACGGAAAGAATGTTCCCGGACTTGTTGCAATAATTGTAGGTGAAGATCCAGCTTCACAAATTTATGTTGCGAGCAAAGGCAAAGCTTGTGAAGAAATTGGAATGAGAACAAAAACTGAAAAACTTTCTGCTGATATTTCAGAGGCTGAACTTTTATTTCTTATCCAATCTTATAATCAAAATAATGATTATCACGGAATTCTTGTTCAACTTCCACTGCCAAAACACATTAATGAAGATAAAGTAATTGAAACAATCTCTCATAAAAAAGATGTTGATGGATTTCACCCAATTTCTGTAGGTAATCTTGTAATTGGAAAAGATACGTTTGCTTCCTGCACTCCGGCAGGAATTCAGGAATTATTGATTCGTTATAAAATTGATACTAAAGGAAAACACGTTGTTGTTGTTGGAAGAAGCAACATAGTTGGTAAACCAATAGCTAACATTATGCTTCAAAAAGCTGAAGGGGCAAATTCCATTGTAACGATTGTTCACTCGGCTGCAAAAGATATTTCATATTATACAAAGCAGGCTGATATTTTGATAGCCGCAATCGGCAAAGCAAAAATGATTAAAGCAGATATGGTAAAAGATGGCGTTGCAGTAATTGATGTTGGAATAAATCGAATTGATGATCCGACAAAAGCTAAAGGTTACAGAATAGTTGGTGATGTTGATTTTGAAAATGTTTCTAAAAAAGCTTCATTCATTACACCAGTTCCAGGTGGAGTTGGACCAATGACGATTGCAATGCTGTTAAGCAATACTTACAAAGCTTATGAATTATACGGTGAATAAATGAGTTGGAAAAACCTAGTTACAGAAGAAAATGTAAAAAAAATATTAAGTGAATTTTCTGAGTTTGAAAAATCAAAGAAAACTTCTGAGATAAAATTATCTGCGCAAGATTTAGCTGGAATGATTGATCATACTTTGCTAAAACCTGATACAACAATCTCTGAAATCACCCAACTTTGTGAAGAAGCAATCCAAAACAATTTTGCTTCTGTTTGCGTTAATCCATCTTATGTTGATGCTTGTTTTAACTTAATTAAATCTTCAAATGTAAAAGTTTGTACAGTAATTGGATTTCCTTTAGGAGCAACCACTACTCAATCTAAATTTCTTGAAACGGAAGAAGCAATTAAAAATGGTGCAGAAGAAATAGATATGGTAATAAATATCGGGAAGTTAAAGGATAGTGATTATCAGTTTGTTTTTGATGATTTGAAATCCATTGCTTATTTATCCAAAAAACATTTATGTACTTCAAAAGTGATTCTTGAAACTTGTCTCCTGAATAACGCAGAAAAAGTTGTTGCTTGCTTACTTGCAAAAGAAGCTGGATTAAATTTTGTTAAGACCTCAACCGGGTTTTCAAAAAGTGGAGCAACCGTTCATGATGTTGCTTTAATGAAATTTGTAGTTGGGGATAAATTGCAAGTAAAAGCTTCCGGTGGAATTCGTTCTTATGAAGACGCAATTGCGATGATAAATGCTGGGGCAACTAGATTAGGTGCAAGTGCTGGGGTAAAAATTATAGCTGGGCAAAAATCTGAAAGCAGTTATTAGGAAAGAATTGTCATTGCGATCCCGACTTGTCGGGAGAAGCAATCTATTTAACTGGAAATTGCTTCATTTCACTCACAATGACTTTATAATAATATAGAATGTAATTAATGGTTATTGATTTAATTGTAACAAAAACTAATGACGGCTATACAGCTGAAGTCCCTTCACTAAAGGGATGCGAAAGCTGGGCACACGATGAAGACACCGTTTTAGAAAAAATATTTGAGCTAACTTCATTCTATTTACATTTGGATGTAAAAGAAATAAAGTTGGACAAAGCCCGCATAGAAGAAAATAAAACTATCTACAAACTGATTTTTAATAAATAATATTTGTGAGAAGTACTAAAACTGAAAAGCGACTCGAGAAAATTACAAGAGTTGTGAACTCCCGCCAGCATTCACTAACAGTAGTGATGGAAAATATTCACGATCCGCACAATGTTTCAGCAATTTTTAGAACTTGTGATGCGGTTGGAATTCCAAAAGTAAATTTAGTTTATAACTTTGAATCATTCCCACGTATTGGTAAAAAATCTTCAGCATCAGCATTTAAGTGGGTAGATAAGGAAAAATATAAATCTGTTGAAGAATGCTACAGCGAATTAAGAAAAAACGGATTTAAAATATTTGCTTCATCATTATCAGAGAATTCAAAAAATCTATATGATTTAGATCTTACACAAAAAGTTGCGATTGTAGTTGGGAATGAACATCGAGGTGTTTCTGAAACTTCTGCTGAACTGGCTGATGAAGTATTTTTAATTCCACAGTTTGGAATGGTACAAAGTCTTAATGTTTCTGTTGCAACCGCGGTAATTCTTTATGAAGCAATGCGACAGCGAATAAAAAAAGGTATGTATAAAAAAAGTGAACTTGATGAAAAAACACTTGATAAGATTATTGATAATTGGTGTGAAAAGTAGTGATTAAAAGATTTGAAAAAATTAATCGAGTAAACGGTGAATTAAATTTGACTGGCGATAAATCAATTTCACACCGAGCTATTATATTCTCAGCCATGGCTGCTGGAAAATCTATTATTACAAACTTATCGCAGGCGCAAGATGTAATTTCAACAATGGTTATTATGCACAAATTAGGTGCAAGCATTTTAACTAAAGATAGGAAAATAATCATTGGCGGTATGGGTTATAAAGGATTTAAAGTACCAGCATCAAATTTAGATTGTGGAAACTCTGGAACATCAGCAAGATTGATTGCTGGTTTACTAGCAGCTCAGGATTTTAATTCTACTTTAATAGGTGATGAATCTCTTTCTAAAAGACCAATGAAAAGAGTAGTTGATCCTTTGATGAAAATGGGGACTGAGTTTCAATCAAACGAAAAATTAACACTACCATTTACAATTATTCCCAAATCCAACATTAATAGTATTGATTATGAGATGACTGTTGCCAGCGCTCAGGTTAAAAGTTCAATCTTAATCGCTGGTTTGCATTGTGATGAAGTGACAACTGTAATAGAGAAAGAGCAAACCAGAGATCATACAGAAAAAATGTTAGGATTACCGGTCAAAGTTTCTGAATCAAAAATCATTTCTTCATCTTCAAAGAAATATTATCCGGAGTCAAAAGAATATTTTGTACCTGGAGATATTTCAACTTCAGCATTTCATATTATTTTAACTTTGTTAGCACAAAACTCTGAGCTGATTATTAAAAACGTTTCGTTAAATCCAACAAGAACTGGATTTATTGATGTGTTAAAAAGAATGGGTGCCAATATATTCTTTGAGGATATTAAAACTTCAAGTAATGAAGAGTATGGTAATATAATTATTAAATCGTCTTCACTTAAGAATATTAGAATAGATACACAAATTATTCCAAACATAATTGATGAAATTCCTATTCTTACAATAGCCGGGATATTTGCTGAAGGTGAATTTGTGATTGAGAATGCCAAAGAACTTAGAGTAAAGGAATCTGATCGAATAAAATCAATTTGTACGAACTTAATACATTTAGGATTAAATGTCGAAGAATCGGAAGACGGATTTATTGTCAGCGGCGCAATAAAAAATTCAAATCCGGTATTTGAGAGTTTCGGTGATCATAGAATTTCAATGGCTTTTGCAATTTTAAGTATGCTTTTGGATAATGGGGGAGAAGTGAATGGGTTTGAGTGTGTTGCAATTTCCAATCCAAAGTTTGAAGAACAAATAAATTCAATAATTAAATAATATCAAGGAACTTGTTATCCTTTTTCTTCGCTCAGAATGACAAGTTTAAGAGAATATTTAAATGACTTAAGTCTAACTGAGTGGCAATATCATCGAACTGCGACTTCCATTTGTTACAGTGAAATTATCTGATGCTCAAATTCATTTACCGAAATATCATCGTAAACTTTACGAATAAAATCTTTACCATATTTATTATAGAAGTAAGTAAAGTTAATTTCTCTCTCTTGCAGATTTCCCAAAGGATA
>CALLZX010000179.1 GCA_937858935.1 uncultured Ignavibacteriales bacterium
ATTGTTGATCGCCAGGGGCCAGCAAGCAAATCTGAAATTTTTAAGAAGACAGAACCTCTATGTTCCCAGGGCATTTCTGCCCAGTTTTTCCGAGCCTCAAGCGCCGCTTCAACAGCCATATCAACTTCTTTTTTACTCGCTTTGTGATACACACCTAAAACGTGGCTATGATTATGAGGAATAACCATTTTCTCTGTATTGCCGGTTCTTACTTCTTCTCCGCCAATAATAAGCGGGACTTCAATTTGTTTTGATTTTAACTCTGTAAGTTTTTTCTTTAATTCTTCTCTTTCGGGTGAACCCGGTTTATAGGTCTTAACAGGTTCATTGATTGGTAGTGGTACTTTGAAATATGCGTTAGACATGATTTGATTTATCCTAAAATTTTAAAATTATTGATTAAAAATTATAGCTTTTGGGCGGGATAATCAATTTAGGTTTTAATGCAAAATAGGGTATAAACAAACCCAGTTCCTTTAAGGAACTAGGTTTGTAATAAATCATTTCAAAGTCTTATTGTTAATTGAAATTGTCCATCTAAGCCAAGTTCTACAATTCTTTGAAGAGTTGAAATACGAACTTCTTTTACATTGTTTTCAATTTTTGAAATATATGACTTTGTAGTTCCAACTTTTTCAGCCAGTTCTTCTTGAGTTAATCCTTTTTCAAGCCGAGCATCAAGAATCAAAGCACCGATTTTAAAATCTTCATAACCTTTTTCAAGCTTATCACGTTTTACTGATCCAGTTTTGCCATAATGCTTATCTTTAAACTGCTCAAGAGTCATTATGCTATTTTTTTTCGTTTTCATATTCTTCCTTAATACTTAGTGCTTTTACAATTTCTTGTTTCGGTGTTTTTTGGCTTTTTTTCTGAAATCCATTTGCTAAAACCACCAACTTTCCTTGATCAAAAAAACAAAATATTCTAAAAATATCGCTACCATATTGCACTCTGATTTCAAATAGCCCTTCCGTATTCTCTATATGTTTTAGATACGTTTCAGGTACTCTATGGAGTTCTTCAATTAATTCAAGAGTCCAGATAATTTTATCTTTAACCTTACTTTTTTGTTTAATAAAAAAGTCTTTAAAATAATTTTTATAAAAAACTATTGTACGATGTTTCTGTTTTTTATCCACAGTACAAATATATTTATAGTTGCCCTTAAGTGCAACTATATTTTTTATTGGAATAATAAATTATTGATTAAAAATTATAGCTTTTGGGCGGGATAATCAATTTGAGTTTTATTGAGATTTACCAATGAATTATGGTTAATTTCAAATTACAGTTGATGTTTCTATACATTTTCCTTTTTGCAATTAAACTTTTTGATGCTATTTTGAATCAAATATTTCTTAGAAATAAAGCTATCTTAAACTAACAGACGGTTTTCTGGGGAAGAAATCCGGCACGCAACAAGGAGAGAGTAAATTATGGCTCAGTTAAATTACTTAACCACAGTTCCCCGGCTCTATCACCATCTTACAGAAGAGTACAGCAAAGAAACAAACAATTTTGTGCTAAAGCATAAAGTTGCAGGAAAATACGTTGGAATAACTTATGACCAGTTTAAAGAAGAAACAGATTCATTTGCATTTGGTCTTGCTTCACTTGGAATAGGTAAGGATGATAAAGTTTCAATTATTGCAGAAAACCGTCCTGAGTGGGTTTATAGTGATATGGCAATTTTAGGTTTAGGTGCAATAGATGTTCCGCTTTATCCATCGCTTACTTCAGACTCAGTTGAGTACATACTTAACAATTCGGAATCAAAAGCCATAATTGTATCTACAAAATTCCAGCTTAATAAAGTGATGAAGATTAGAGACAAATGTAAAACTCTAAAGTACATTATTTTATTAAATGAAAAAGATGCTGATGCAAATATCAAAGATCTGTTATCTTTCAGTAAAGTTCAGGAGTTAGGAAAAACTTTTAGCAAAGCACATCCATCACTTTTAAAAGATAATCTTGCCATAATAAAACCGGATGATATTTGTACAATTATTTA
>CALLZX010000180.1 GCA_937858935.1 uncultured Ignavibacteriales bacterium
ATATTCTTTTCTGAATAATTTTCTGTTTCGATTTTGAATTGATTGCCATTTTCAAGGTTGATTTCAGCGCTTTTAATGCAAGGACTTCCAATCACATATTCATTACTTCCCGGTGCGACTGGATAAAAACCTAACACGCTAAATATGTACCACGCAGACATTTGCCCACAATCATCGTTTCCAGACAACCCATCCGGTTTGTTTTTATACATTGAGTTAACTATTTGATGAATTTTTTCTTGAGTTTTCCATGGCTCACCAGCATAACAATACATATAAGGAATTTGATGACTTGGTTCATTTCCATGAACATAATTTCCAATCATACCAGCGCGATCAATATCTTCGCTGTGGGCAAAACTTTCATCTGAAATGTGCATTGTAAAAAGTGAATCAATCCAGGTAATTAATTTTTCTTTGCTTCCAAGTAAATTTATAAATCCTTTAACATCATGCGGAATGTATAGCGAGTAATTCCATGCGTTACCTTCAATGTAACCTTGATTAGCTGTGCTTAGTGCATCAAACGGTTCTTTGAATTTTCCATCTGAATTCTTCGCTCTTATAAATTTTGTTACTGGATCAAAAAGATTTTTATAATATTGAGCTCTATTGAAATATTCATCAGCGATTTTTTTTTCTCCAATTGATTCAGCAAACTTGTAGATTGTCCAATCATCATAAGAGTATTCCAAAGTTTTAGATGCCGAGTTTGAATTCAAATCTTCCGGAACAAATCCGTAATTCTTGTAAAAACCAATTCCATCATAAAGATCATAGTTTGCGCTAGACAGAACTGCATCAAATGCTTTATTAGTGTCATAATTTCGCAATCCTTTCATATAAGCATCAACAATAACAGGAACTGCGTGATAACCAATCATGCACCAGTTTTCATTTGAGTAGTGCGACCAGATTGGCAAAATTTTATGGACACTTTGATCGTAATGTGCTAACATTGAATTTACAATATCATTTGTTCTCTGCTGCTGGATGATTGTATAAAGCGGATGTAGTGCACGATAAGTATCCCACAAAGAAAAGATTGTATAATTTGTAAACCCTGCAGCTTTGTATATATTTTGATCAAGCCCGCGATATTCTCCATTAACATCGTTATAAATAATTGGATTCATAAAGCTGTGATACATTGAAGTGTAGAAATTTACTGATCGTTCTTCATCAGTTTCTATTGTAATCTTTGATAACTCATCATTCCATTTTTGTTTTGCTTTTATCTTTATTTTATTAAAATCCCAATGCGGTATTTCCGCGTTTAAATTCTCAATAGCATTATTTGTACTAACAGCGGATAAAGCAAATTTAATAAGTACTGCTTCACCATCTTCAGTTTTAAAATTAAAATAACTTACAATTTCATTTCCAGCTTGTTCAGGAAAATTTTTATTCTGATTAAACTTTCTCCAAAATCCTTTATAGATTAGTTCTTCTTTGTTAACCAGACCATAAGATTCGATTGGCTTTGAAAAGGTCATCGCGAAATAAAGTAATCGGGTTCTGGCCCAGCCGTTTGTTTGTCTGTAACCTGTAACAAGCGTATCATTCTCAACTCGTATTGATGACCAAATAACTTTTCCATCATAATTATAAATGCCGGAAGTTAAATCAAGAATAATATGTGCAGAATCAGTTTTTGGGAAAGTATATTTATGAAATCCAACTCTTTCAGTTGTTGTAAGTTCTGCACTAATGTTATAATCATCCAGTTTAACTTTATAATATCCAGGATAAGCTTCTTCTGTTTGATGTGAATATCGAGATCGATAACCAGAATCAGGATCGTCTTTGGTTCCAGGATTGATTTGCAATTCACCAACTGTTGGCATAATTAAAAAATCGCCAAGATCAGAATGTCCGGTGCCATTAAAATGTGTGTGCGAAAATCCAACAATCGTATTGTCATCATATTGATAACCTGAACAATAACGATAAACTTCTGGATTGTAACCTTTACCATAAGTAAATAAAACTGTATCCGTCTCGGGACTTAACTGAACCATTCCAAATGGAACAGTTGCACCAGGAAATGTATGTCCCATGTCTTTTGTTCCGATAAATGGATTAACATAATCAGCGGGAGATTTAAGTGATTGCGGGAAAACTATGGCAAGACCAAAAATTAAATAGAAGAAGATATTAAAAATCATATTTAATCTCGATTCACCAATAAGAATTTTAGAAACTGATATACTCATGATTATATGATATGCAGAAGTTTTTAAAATTGTGCCCGAAGGGGGACTCGAACCCCCACGGAAGTACATCCACTAGACCCTGAACCTAGCGCGTCTACCAATTCCGCCATTCGGGCAAAACAATTAACAATGATCAATCTA
>CALLZX010000181.1 GCA_937858935.1 uncultured Ignavibacteriales bacterium
CCGCGGCTATACTTTCTTTTATGGTTCAGGATTCTCCCGTTCCGATTGTAATGGTTGGTTCGCAGCGTTCGAGCGATAGACCATCATCTGATGCGGCATTAAATCTTATTCACTCTGTAACAACAGCAGCAATAAGCGATATTGCAGAAGTAATGGTTTGTATGTTTGGTCCAACAAGTGATATGTATGGTTTGCTTCATCGAGGAACACGAGTAAGAAAAATGCATTCAAGCTATCGCTCAACTTTCAGAACTATTGGTGATATTCCAATCGCAACAGTAAGCAGAGATAAAGTAACACCAATCCGTGATGATTATAAACGAAGAAGATTTGATAATGATGTAAAAGTAAATGCAGTATTTGATGACAGAGTTGCAATTGTTTATTATTATCCGAATATGAAACCTGATATGATTGATTCATTAATTGATAATGGTTATAAAGGAATTGTAATTGCAGGTACGGGGCTTGGACACGTAAACAAACCACTTTATCCGGCATTAAAACGTGCAAAAGAAAAAGGTGTTGCTGTTTATATGACTGTACAAACACTTTGGGGTTATGTGCAAATGTATGTTTACGATACTGGAAGAGATATGATGGAGCTCGGTGTTATTCCTGCAGCAAATATGTTACCGGAAGTTGCTTATATGAAACTCGGTTGGGCATTTGGACAAACAGACGATATTGAAAAAGTTAAAGAAATTATGTTAACTCCAATTACAGGAGAAATAACCGAACGCGAACCAAGTAATGGTTATTTAATTTATCAAGGTGGTTTGCCTGAAGTTGAAGAGTTTATAAAGCAGTATAGGAAGTAGATTCTAGAAGGTTGACATTGCAATGGCGATTGTTATCTTATAATCGCTTATAATATCTGTTTAGTAATCCACCATTTAACAAGGGAATAAAATGAAACGGTTTACAATAGTCTTTTTACTTGTAATATTTTCAAACACCCACTTTTTCTCACAAGCTATCCACAACTATAGCGATATATTTTTTCTTGACGACCACAACGGCTGGATTTTAAGCAATAATGGCTACCTATGGAAAACCACCAATGCGGGTAATGATTGGGTCTCAATCTATAATTCTCAAATATTTGGTGGAGGAAAACTTTCATTTGTAGATGATAAAAACGGCTGGTTGATTAAGTATACGGAATTGTTTTTTACTTCTGATGGCGGCAATACATGGATACAAAAATACGACTTTGGAACACTTTCTGTATTTGATTTGGCTTTTGTGAACAATTCAATTGGGTATGTTTCTGTTTTTAATACTCTATTCAAAACTACTAACGGTGGTTCTGATTGGGATTTTTTAACAGATACATTAGGCGTCATAAATAATATTTCCATATATGGTGATAGTTTATTATTTATTAGTTCAGAAATGAGTCCAATGATTTATGTTTATAAATCATCGGATATTGGAGAAACCTGGAGTTTATCAAATGAATTTGGATTTCTTGATCCATGTCGTTTTGGTAAAGTACAGATGTTTAATCAAAACGAAGGAATATTGTCTTTCAGTTACTCAACATTCATAAATGTTAGTACTTTATTAAAAACGACTGATGCTGGTGATTCCTGGGATGATTTTGGGAATGGATTTATTTTTTCATTTGGATTAACTGATTTCGAATTTACTTCACCACAAGTTGGCTGGGTTGCAACACAAAACAAATTTATTTTTAATACCACTGATGAAGGGTTTGAATGGGATACACTGCAAACAGCTCAATCAGTTAATGAAATTATTCATAACCTTGAATTTTTTAATTCCAATATTTCTTATGGTATTAGTCAAAATCATATTTACTCTACTAATGATGGATGGGTTACATATTCAATTGTAGATTCGATAGTAACAGGACTTAATGAACAACAAATTACATCAACAGAATTTATTCTGGAACAAAATTATCCAAACCCATTTAATCCAAGTACAAAAATCAGTTGGCAGTCACCAATCAGCAGTTGGCAATCAATCAAACTATATGATGCAATTGGAAGAGAAATTGAAACAATTGTCGATGGATTTTATGAAGCAGGTATTCATACCAAATCGTACATTGCAAATGCCACACTGCCGAGCGGGATATATTTTTATCAACTTAAAGCCGGTAATTTTGTTCAAACAAAAAAAATGATGCTGATAAAATAAT
>CALLZX010000182.1 GCA_937858935.1 uncultured Ignavibacteriales bacterium
TATCCAATCCTTTATCACTGGTTGTTAATGCGATCAAATCACCGGATTGAATTTTTGGTTCCAACTTTTCAATATCATCCTCGGGAATGTAATAGTATTGGCGTAAATTAATTTCTTTTTCCTGTTTGCTTATAACAGAAATGAATTCTGGGTTATTTTGTAGTTGCGTATAATACTTTGGATTTTCAGACATAAAATTAAGATCAAACTTAATTTTTTTTCCACCTATCTCTTCAGTTATGTCCTTTACAATCCCTTTTTGTTGATTGTCATATATCCAATCCGAAAAATAATGAAGGCGTGACGGATACTTATCCAGTTTTCCATCTCTATATCTAATAAATGTTAACTCATTCTGATAATCTTCAAAACTTGTTTTACCTTTTTTTATACAACGTGCAAATGTTAAAGATGTTTCAAGAAAAGTTGTGCAATCAAGTCCAGTTAAATTTATAACAAGTTGTTCATCACCTTCTTTTTCAAGTGTATGGGCAACATATTCAGTTCCTAAAAAACTTTTTCCTATTTCAATTATAACTTCATTTATAGGTTTTGAACTTAAAGATTTATCAACAGCAAGTGTAAATTTTGATTTACACACTTCTACATCTTTTTCTGAAAAGACTTGTGAATAAATATTAGATGATAGAAATAGAACAATTGAGAATGCTATCAAACTGATTTTACTTAAATCAGATTTATCTCTTCGTTCGGAATGCCACATAAAATAATTCTTCATTCTAAATTCTCAATTCTTATTTCTAAATAATATCTTCACTTATTGCAGGAACGGATGAATAATCTGCAATTTGTCTTGCGTGAGCAAGGTTTTCAAATCGTGCATAGTCTTTTATAAATGCAAGTTTAACTGTTCCGGTTGGACCGTTACGTTGTTTGCCAATAATTATTTCTGCAACACCTTCATTCGATTCACCATTTTCATCTTTATCGATTCCGTAATACTCTGGGCGGTTTAGGAAAATTACAACATCCGCATCCTGCTCAATAGAACCGGATTCACGCAGATCTGAAAGCTGCGGGCGTTTGTCTGTTCTTGCTTCAACAGCACGATTAAGCTGTGCTAATGCAATAACCGGAATGTTTAATTCTTTTGCGAGAGCTTTTAATGATCTTGAAATATGTGAAATTTCTCTTTCGCGGCTTTCGGCTTTTGGCGGACCCTGCATCAACTGGAGATAATCAATTATGATCATTCCAATATTTTTTTCTGCTTTTAGTCTTCTTGCTTTTGCGCGGATTTCCAAAACAGTTTGCGATGGTGAATCATCAACATACAATGGTGCATTAATTAATTTGTGTGCATTCTTGCTAAGCTTAACACCTTCTTCACTCGGTAATTTTCCTGTTCTTACAAGATGTGCGTTTAATCTTCCTTCAGCGCAAAGCATACGAATAATTAATTGCATCGTTGCCATTTCTAGACTGAATATTCCAATGGGAACACCGTGATCAATTGCGGCATTTCTTGCAAGTGTTAGCGCAAAGGCTGTCTTACCCATAGAAGGTCTTGCCGCAACAATAATAAGATCCGATTTTTGAAAACCACCAAGCATCTCATCTAACTCATAAAACCCTGTT
>CALLZX010000183.1 GCA_937858935.1 uncultured Ignavibacteriales bacterium
AATGCATTATATCATTCAAGTAATAGAGGTGATACTTGGATTGAGAATCAAAGTATCGTACATCAAATAATTTTTTGTTTAACTGAAGACTCAGTTGGTAATTTGTTTGCTGCCGGCAATGGTGTGTTATTTTATTCAGTAGATAAAGGTATCAGTTGGGTTGTTATCGCAACTGCAAATGATATTTTTTCAAATGTTATTATTGTTAATGATAATATTTATGTTGCATTTGCAGCAGGAAGCGTGTTTTACTCAGACGATGGCAGCATAAATTATAAAGATTTAAATAGTGGCTTTGATAAATCAAAAGGAACTTGTTTACATTTCTCTGAATCAGGATTTTTGTTTTCTGGAACTGTTTACGATGGAATTTATAAAAGTAAAAAAGTATTAAACTAAGAGCCATATAACCCGCGCCTCAACGGCAGTGCCAAATTATTTCAGCGGGTTTAACTCAATAATATATTTATAAAATGTAAATGGACACTATGAAAGCATTAGTTTTAGGCGCAAGCGGTGCAACGGGCAAATTAGTTGTGCAGCAGCTTGTTAAAAGAAATATTCAGGTTCATGTTGTGGTAAGAGAGTCTGCAATTATACCGAGCCAAATCTTAGATGATAAAAGCATCGAGATAATAAAAGGAAATATAAATGACTTTGAGATTGCAAAAATTAAAACTCTTGTAAAAGATTGTGATTCTGTTATCTGCTGTCTTGGTCACAACATAAGTTTTAAAGGGATAGTTGGTCCGCCGCATAAATTGGTTTACAACACAGTTGTAAAAATAATTGAGGCTTTACAATCTATAAACCTCAACACAAAGTTCATCTTAATGAGCACAACGGCATACACCAACAAAAAGATTGGAGAAGTAAACCCCGTAGGAGAAAAGATTGTATTTTCATTATTAAAAGTATTGTTACCTCCTCACAAAGATAATATGCTCGCAGCAGATCATCTTGTTTACAAATTAGGTTCAACATCCAACGTTGCTTGGGTGGCTGTTCGTCCTGATTCACTTTTTGATGAAGAGGATGTGAGTGAATATGAAATACATAATAAAAAAGTACGAAGTCCCATTTTTAATCCTGGTAAAACAAGCAGAATAAACGTAAGTAATTTTATGGCGGAGCTTGTAACGAATGACAAATTATGGCAGGAATGGAAGCACAAAACTCCGGTTATCTACAATAAAGAATAAAAACAAAAAATAATGAGTGATACATTATGACACCTAAGAAAATTGTAGAACAATGGATTGAAAAATTTAACAATGCAGATATTGATGGCCTGGCAGTTTTGTATGCTGTGGATGCAATAAACCATCAGGTTGTAACAAAACCATTAAAGGGCAGAGAAGAGATTAGAAAACTTTTTGAAGTTGATTTTGCAAGAGCAAAAATGGTATGCATTCCGGAGATGATTCACGAAGCAGGCGAGTGGGCAATTTTAGAATGGCGGGATCCGCTTGGTTTAAGAGGCTGCGGTTTCTTTCATGTTCAACATAATCAAATTGTTTTTCAGCGCGGGTACTTCGATCAATTATCATTTTTTAAGCAGCAGGGTTTGCCAATACCTAAAGAATATCTTGAAGGTTAAATAAAATTAGCTTTAATTAGCGAGTATTATTTTTCAGGATTGTCTATTTATTTAAGGAGAAGAAAATGAAAAAAGGATTATTAATCTTTTTATTAGCATTTGCAATTTATTTTACAGGCTGCACGGATGATGATGACAGCGTTAATTCATCTTATTATAACACTCCGGTTATATCAAAAACAACAGACGCACTGGCTTATTCATTAGTGGCAGAATCTTATACTCAAACAGCCGGATATAGTTTAACTTTTACTTCAGATTCACTAGCATACTCACTTATAATTACAAATTACTTTTCTGGCATTGGTTCAATGCGAATAAAAGATACAAGCGGAACAGTTATTTATGAAGAAACACTGCAGGGCAATAAAATATTATCATTTACACAAACTGATATTGGCATCCCGGGAAAGTTTGAAATAGATTTTGATCGTTTTACCGGAACAGTAAATTTTGCTTTGGCAAAGAGCAGCAGCGGCAAGTAGAGCAAATATAAAATCAGATATAAATGAAAATTCTTAAAACATACTTATACTCTTCATTAGCTCATTTAGATTTTGCAAAACTTTCTGATGAAGGGATTGAAGCTCTAATTAAAGATGAAAATTTGGTATCGATAAATCCTATTTATGCTCAAGCAGTGGGAGGAATTAAATTACTGGTTAAAGATGAAGATTATACTAAAGCATTAGCAGTTTTAAGTTGTAATGAATATGAGTTATTAAAAAACGAATACCCGGATGAAGAAATCAGTGAGCAAATTAAGTGCAGTAATTGTGGAAGCATTAATATTTTTCAAAAAGGATCCTGGATTGTGGGAATCTTCTTTCTAATTCTGGCATTTATTCCATTCACTACAAAAAAATCAACGTATATCTGTTTAGATTGTTCGCACCAATGGAAGGAGTGAACATAAATTATTTATTACCTAATAGCATTTTAAATCAGGAATAAAATGAAATCAGCTACGCACTATTCTTCAATAAAATATTTTTTGATTTTATTATCCTTTTTATTTGTTCAATGCGCAACTACAAGAACATCGGAATTATACAAGACTTACGATAAAGCTAATTATGTTTACTGGTCAGATTCAAGAAAGTTAACCTGGGAGGATTTTCAGGGAAAGCCAATAGGTTCAAATGAAAATTATGTAACGGAAATACATTTGTATAATCCCGCCACTATTGATAAAGCACATTTATTTGGTACCGCAAACCTAACTTCAATTTGTGTGTTCGATAAAAAACATTCCTGGGTTAACAAAAAAAACGCATCAGCGGATTTATTACTTTACAACCAGGTTATATTTAACATATATGAACTTTATACACGCAAACTTAGAAAAGAATTTTACAACACAGAGTTTGGTCTGGATGATTACATTCAGCAGTTTCATTTAATGACAGAAAAAAACAATTCAGATTTGAAAGATAGATTAGAAGATTATAGAAGTGATGCAGATCTTGGTAAAAATGTTGCAGGAATTAAATTCTGGGAAATGACGATAGATAAGGAATTAGAAGAATTAAAAGCCTATAAAGTTGAGTATAAATAAAAGTATAGGCTTTCTCAGAAGTCGAGAATTGTATGTCATTCCCGTGAAAACGGAACCCAAAACCTATAATATAAAGTAGATTTCAACTCCTGCCTACCGCACGCAGGTTCGTAGGAATGACAAATTGCATTTTTGATAAGTCTCTGATTCCATCAATAAAATATTGTAAATAATCTGCAAGTAAGTTACTTTTACATCCCGATTCTATCTGGAAAAATATTTAGATTATGGCAAAAAC
>CALLZX010000184.1 GCA_937858935.1 uncultured Ignavibacteriales bacterium
GCCGGTTGTTGATGAAGCATTAAAGCAAATAAAATCCATTCTTAAAAAGGATGTTAAATCGTTAACGGAAGAAAATCTACAAGCAAGAGTTCGTGGATTATACCTGATGACGTACTCAAATAATAACGGTTATCTTTTACTCACTACAGGAAATAAATCCGAAATGGCAGTTGGTTATTGCACACTATACGGAGATATGTGCGGAGGACTTGCCGTTATTGCAGATGTTTATAAAACTGATGTTTACAAAATTGCAAATTACATCAACAGAGAAAAAGAAATTATACCCAAAGAAATAATAGATAAAACACCATCAGCGGAGCTTAACCCGAATCAAACTGATCAGGATACTTTACCGCCTTATGTACTACTTGATAATATTTTAAGAATGTATCTTGAAGAAAATAAAGAGTATATTGAGATTAACGATGTGATTGGTGATGAAGAATTGGTAAAACGAGTGTTACATATGGTTGATATAAATGAGTTTAAGCGAAATCAAGCGGCTCCGGCACTGCGTGTTTCTTCAAAAGCATTTGGATATGGAAGAAGATACCCAATTGTACAAGGATGGAGAAAATAACCAAAAGGATTATTAAGCTTTTATCTGTGAAAGTGATTGAAAAATCGATTGTAAATTCATAACAGTCTTATTAGTTTTGAAATAGCAAATATTTTAATTTAAAGAGAGAATCATGGCTAAAGAAAAAGAATTACAACAGCTAAGCGAAGTTACTGTTCGTTTTGCTGGCGATTCCGGTGATGGAATGCAGTTGACCGGTTCGCAGTTTAGTGATACAACTGCTTTTGTTGGTAACGATTTAAATACCCTTCCAGATTATCCTGCAGAAATTCGCGCACCAGCCGGTACCATATACGGCGTTAGCGGATTTCAATTACATTTTAGCAGTATAGATATTCACACACCAGGTGATCAACCTGATGTATTGGTTGCAATGAATCCTGCTGCTTTAAAGAAAAATCTTTCTGAACTCAAAAAGAACGGAATATTAATCGTTAACAGCGATGCGTTCGATTTAAAAAATCTTAAGCTGGCAAACTATCCGGCAAATCCGTTGGAAGATGGAACTCTTGAAGGTTATACAGTTTTTACTGTGCCAATTAGTTCATTAACAGAAAATGCTCTAGAAGGAACATTGCTTTCACCAAAAGAAGTTGCAAGATGTAAGAACTTTTTTGCACTTGGTTTGATGTACTGGTTATACAACAGACCTATCCAAAATACAATAGATTGGATTCAGGATAAATTTAAAAAGAATCCTCAGTTTGTTGATGCAAATACAAAAGCGTTAAATGCTGGATTTAATTTTGGTGAGATGACGGAAGCTTTTACTACTAGATATGATGTAGAATCAGCCAGACTGCCAAAGGGAACGTATAGAAATATTTCCGGTAATGAAGCAACTGCTTTTGGATTTCTTGCAGCATCTGTCCAAAGTGGATTGCCATTATTTTTGGGTTCATATCCTATCACACCTGCAACTGAAATTCTTCAGTACTTAAGTAACTTCAAAAACTTTGGTGTAAAGACATTTCAGGCAGAAGATGAAATTGCTGGAGTAACATCCGCAATTGGTGCTGCATTCGCTGGCAATCTTGCAATTACGACTACAAGCGGCCCTGGATTAGCATTAAAGACCGAGGCTATCGGTTTGGCTGTTATGACAGAACTTCCATTAGTTGTAATAAACGTCCAACGCGGCGGACCTAGTACAGGATTACCAACAAAAACTGAACAAGCTGATTTATTACAAGCTGTTGTTGGTCGTAATGGTGAATCACCGGTAGCAGTACTTGCAGCAAAAACACCGCGAGATTGTTTTTATATGGCTATAGAAGCATCAAGAATAGCTTTAAAATATATGACACCAGTTATTCTTCTAACTGATGGTTACATCGCAAACGGCACAGAACCCTGGAGAATTCCTTCAGTAGATTCTTTACCAAAAATTGATGTTAAATTAAGAACTGAAAAAGAAGGTTTTTATCCGTACCTGAGAAATGAAAATCTTGCCAGACCGTGGGCAGTTCCAGGAACACCTGATTTGGAACATAGAATTGGTGGACTTGAAAAAGCAGATATTTACGGGACCGTAAACTATGATCCTGATAATCATCACAAAATGATAAATCTTCGGGCACAAAAGATTAAAAATATTGAAAATGATATTCCTGATCTTGAAGTTGATGGCGAACAGCAAGGTGAACTTTTAGTTTTGGGTTGGGGTGGAACTTATGGTGCAATTAAAGAAGCTGTTATTAAATCAAGAGCATCTGGACTTAAAGTTTCACAAGCTCATTTACAATATGTTAATCCTTTCCCAAAAAATACTGGCGAAGTACTTAAGAAATTTGATAAAGTACTGATTCCGGAAATAAATCTTGGACAATTAGCTAAGCTTATCAGAAGTGAGTATTTGGTTGATGCAGTTCAATTTAATGTTGTTAGAGGATTACCATTCAGAGTATCAGATATTATAGAAAAGATTAAGGAAACACTCGGAGGAAAAAATGGAAAATAAAGTTGAAGTAAAGACGGCTAAATTAACAGCTAAAGATTTTGCATCTGATCAGGAAGTTAGATGGTGTCCGGGTTGTGGTGATTATTCAATCCTTGCACAAGTACAAAGAACTTTTCCTGAAATTATTGATGTGCCTAAAGAAGATGTTGTTTGGATTTCCGGTATTGGATGTTCAAGCCGTTTTCCTTATTACATGGATACTTATGGTTTTCATGGTATTCACGGAAGAGCACCAATTCTTGCAACAGGAGTAAAACTTGCAAATCCAAAACTTTCTGTTTGGGTTGCAACTGGTGATGGTGATTTGCTGAGCATTGGTGGTAATCATTTTATTCATGCTTGCAGAAAAAATATCGATATAAAAATTCTATTATTCAACAATCGTATTTATGGTTTAACAAAAGGGCAATACTCACCAACATCAGAAAAAGGAAAAGTTACAAAAACTACTCCTTTCGGAAGTGTTGACTATCCATTTAATCCAACAATGCTTGCAACCGGTTCAGAGGCTACATTTGTTGCACGATCAATCGATAGACATACAAAGCATTTGCAGGAAATGATTAAGCGAGTTGGTGCGCATAAGGGTACAGCTTTCTTAGAAATCTACCAGAACTGTAATATCTTTAATGACGGAGCATTTTCTGTTCTTACTGAAAAAGAAACAAAAGACGATAACGTTTTAGTTCTTGAACAAGGCAAGCCAATGGTATTTGGTAAAGATGGTAGTAAAGGTATTAAGCTAGATGGCTTTACACCAAAAGTGGTTGATTTAACCAGCGGACAATTTTCTGTAAATGATTTGTGGGTGCACGATGAATTTGAAGAAAGTCCTGTTCGTGCAGCAATACTCTCTACATTTACAGAAACTCCTGGGATGCCAACTCCAGTCGGGGTTTTCAGACAAGTATTAAAACCAACTTATGATCAGGGATTAGATGAGCAGATAGAAGCAGTTAAAAAGAAAAAAGGCCAGGGCGAATTAGCTAAAGTTCTTTTTGGCGGCAATACCTGGGAAGTTAATTGATTAAAAGTGATTTAACTTAAATTTGTTTTTTTATGTTCTGGTGGGCTTGAAACAGATTCAAGCCCATTTCTATTTTATATGAGATTTATGATTGATTTTGAAAAACTAAAAAATATCATTCTAAGCAATTCATCGTTTCTGCTAACTACACACGTTAATCCGGATGCTGATGCAATTGGTTCTGAAATAGCTTTCTACTTTCTACTAAAAAAACTTGGCAAAAAAGCATTCATTATCAATCATAGTGCATTGCCATACAATATGGAATTCTTCAACAAGAATAATATCATTCAAAGATATGATGAGGAACTTCACAAAAATATTTTTAGTGAAGTTGATGTAATTGTTGCTTTGGATTTTAATCGTGTTGATAGAACTGTGAGCATGGAAACAGCAATTCGCAAATCTAATAAGTTGAAAATTTGTATCGATCATCATCAGGATCCTGAAGAATTTGTTGATCACCAGTTTATTGATACTGATTATTGTGCAACGGGACAAATCATTTATGATTTTATCAAACAAACTAAAATTGTTGAACTTGATTTTGAAATAACAGAACCTCTTTATGCGGCAATAATGACTGATACTGGTTCATTTAGATTTGATAGAACAACAGCGGAAGTTCACATCGCAATTGCTGACTTGTTAAAGTATGGTGTAAATCCGGAACAGGTTTATGATAAACTTTATGATCAAAGTAAGTTTAGCAAAGTTAAACTCCTTGGCCGTGCATTAAATTCAATCAATCTTTTTGCAGATAATAAAATTGGTTATATGATTATAACACAAAAAGATTTTGAAGAACTTGGTGCGATAGAAAGTGATACCGAGAACTTTGTTAATTATAATTTATCAATTGAAAATGTTGTACTTGGAATTCTTTTCATCGAACTAAAAAATGGCTTTAAAGTTAGTTTTCGTTCTAAGGGAAGTATTCCTGTTAACAAACTTGCAAATGAATTCGGCGGAGGCGGACATACAAATGCTGCGGGCGCAAGATTCTTTACTAACAATATGCAGGAAATGATTCCTGTAATCCTTTCAAAAGCAGAACTGTATTTAAAAAACTGAAAGTAAACTTTATGTATAAACTTAATCTTATTTCAGGCGGTACTAAAATTTCATATCAACCTTTATCAATCAGCCTAAAGTATTTAATTGATGATAATAAACTTGAAAAAAGTTTACCTAACCTTGAAAAGATTTTTAATATTAAATTTTCCGAGCTGCAGAGACAAAACTTTCTTTCCAGCGAAGGCGGAAAAATAAGAGTTACAAAACCTTCAGGTAAACCTGATGCTTTGATTTTATGGAAAGTTAAACTGGATGAAAAGTTTGATGCCGATTATTTTAGAAATCATTTAGCAGAGTTTATAACTAATCTTAAAACTGAAGTGACAAAAAATCTTCACGTTTTTATTCCCGCATATTCAGCAGTAAAAAAACATTTTGAATCTGAAGAATATTATTATCAGACCTTTGTTGAAGGTGTATTGTTTGGCAATTATTCGTTTGATAAATACAAATCCAAAAAAGTAAAACACAAAGTACTGGATGTATTCTTTTATGCTGAGAATGAAAAGAAATTAAAAAGTGCTATCACAACAGCAGAAAAATTAATTACTTCAGTTAATCTTACAAGAGATTTACAAAACGAACCTGGTAACAATTTAACTCCGGAATTATTAGCTAAACGTATTGTCACAGAAGTTAAACCATTTGGAATAAAAACAACAGTTTTTGGAGAAAGAGAAATCCAGAAAAGAAAAATGGGCGGTTTAATAGCAATCGGACAGGGAAGTATTAACAAACCGAGATTTATTGTTTTAGAATACAAGCCAGCACTAAAATCAAAGAAGAATAAAAAAAGTAAAACCAAAACCATTGCACCTGTTGGAAAAGGTATAACATTCGATACAGGCGGAATCTCGCTTAAACCATCTAAAAATATGGGCGAAATGAAAGCGGATATGTCCGGCGCAGCTGTTGTTGTTGGAACTTTAATTGCTGCGGCAAAAAATAATTTACCTGTTCATTTGTTTGGAATAATTCCTTCTGCAGAAAATATGGTTTCTGGAGAATCAATTCGTCCCGGTGATGTTGTTAAAATATCAAACGGTAAAACTGTAGAGATTGAAGATACTGATGCTGAAGGCAGAGTTGTTTTAGCTGATGCTTTACATTACGCTTCACAATTAAAACCTGATCAGATAATTGATCTCGCTACTCTAACAGGAGCCTGTGTTGTTGCCCTTGGTGAGTTTGTTGCAGGAACGTTTACTAAGAATGAGGCAATGGCTGAAAAGCTTTACAAAAGCGGTATAACAACTTACGATCGTGTTTGGCGTTTGCCAATGTGGGATGATTTTAATGAATTGATTACAAGCGATGTGGCAGATGTTGCAAACCTTGGAAGTACACGCTGGGCTGGTGCAATTACTGCAGCAAAATTCTTAGAACATTTTGTAGATAAAAATATTCCCTGGACGCATTTAGACATTGCAGGCCCTGCAATGAATAACCCATCAAGAAGTTATACAAAAAAATATATGACGGGTTTTGGTGTTAGACTTTTATTTGATTATCTCTCTACCAAAGTCTGATAATTATTTGTGTAGGTATCGATTTCCCGATCGATCCTAAATTATAAAGCACGGAACGGACTAGAGTTCGTTCCTATAATGATTTGGCTATAACTATATATTGCACTAAGTTTCCTCTGCGTAAATAATTAAATTTTGCGATACCTATAAACACATATCCCTTTTTATCTATTTTCGGCTTGGGGAGCGAACGATGAACATGCTGGAAGTTTTAAAGAACTAATTAGTAATTTTTTAGCTGTTGTGTTTTACTCGTTTTCCTTTTTCTAGTGGCAGATTGGGGAGCGGGTTAGCATTAACTCGTAGGACTTCTTGATGACAAAATTACTTTACAGCTTTTTACTGTTTATAAATATTCTTTCTTTTTGTTTTGCACAATCTGTTTTTAATAATACTGATAATACATCTGAACATTTATCAAGATTTCGCTTAATCTCTGGATATGGTATTAGTAACGAGGGCGCATCTCCTTTTTTGAATTTCAACTTTCATTACAGCGGATTCAAACGTAATTCGCGGAACTTTCAAGTTAATTTTTCGTTTGAGCCCGGGTTTAGTTTAGTATTCGCTAAAACAGGAAGTTTTTTTATACCTTACATTAGATTGGCGCCAGAATTTGGATTCAATGATAACGTTTTCTTAAATGTTAACACAGGTGCTGCTCTAGTCAATTATGGAGAGGGTCAGGCAATAGTTCCGTTTTATGGGTTTGCTGGTAATTATTTATTTAATTTGAATAATAGTTTTTGTATAGAATTAGAAAGCGGATTAAATTCAACCTTATTAACCCAAAAACCATTTACTTTTTTTTATTTCGCCATTGGAATAGCTCTTATTTAAATGCAAGACAAAGCGGCAATAGAAATAATATTCAATCCGTTACTAAGGACTAAGTAAAACAACATGTAACTACTTCTGCTTTATAACACCATCTTTAATTTCAAGAATAATGTCTGCAAGCTTCATCAACTCAGGATTGTGGGTTACAATAACAAATGTTTTTTTAAAGTTATCGCGCAAATCAAAAAGAAGTTTATGGATAGAATCACTATTTGCGGAATCAAGATTACCGGTAGGTTCATCAGCAAAAATTATTTTGGGATCATTAGCCAGTGCACGTGCAACCGCAACTCGTTGTTGTTCACCACCCGAGAGTTCTGCAGGTTTATGTTCCGCACGATCCTTTAATCCAACAATTTCTAAAAGTCTTAATGAGTTTTTAGTTGCAGATTTTAAACTCACACCCTTTATCATCTGAGGTATTGAAACATTTTCTATCGCAGTAAATTCTGGCAGCAAATGATGGAACTGAAAAACAAATCCCATATTCTCATTCCTGAATTTGGCAAGTTTATCATTATTGAAATCAAAAATATTCTTCTGCTCATAAAAAACACTGCCGCTGTCAGGTCTGTCTAATCCGCCAAGCAAATGCAGCAAAGTAGATTTACCTGCACCTGAGGCTCCAACAATAACAGAAATTTTATTCGCTTCAATCTCAACAGAAATAGATTTAAGAACTTCCAGCTTGACCTTTTTTGTGGATTGGTACGACTTCGTAATATTTTCTGATGATAAAATGATACTCATATTTACTATTCCCATTTAATTGCTTGTAA
>CALLZX010000185.1 GCA_937858935.1 uncultured Ignavibacteriales bacterium
GAAATGGTGATAAACGGACAGCGATTACTTTAGTTTCCAATACACTAGAAACTTTAAGATTTGAAAAAGATTCTATTTACAGTCATCTTGGTTATGCACCAAATGAAAATAGAGATTATTGGTATTGGGGAAAAGCCGAGTTTAGGAGTGGACTTTCAACAAGTTTTTTCAGGAAAATAGTTGAAGATAGTATTTGGGATAACTTTTATCTACAAAAACCACAGGCAAAAATAAAAGTTGGTTTGCATGGATTAACTAATATTAATTGTGGTAATGGATTTGCACATACAGCTCAAGTACTTTTTAATAGTTATCCAGTTGGAACAATTCAGTGGAACGGACAAGAGACTGCGACTTTTGAAAAGAGTTTTTATTTGTCTTTTAGTAATGTTGGTGGTGATACAGTTTATTTAAATTGGCAAAATCCACAAGAAATTATTGTTCAATCTACTGGGGATGTCTGTAATACTTCTGGTGAGGATATTTTTCTTGTCAATTATGTAGAATTACAATATTGGCGATGGAATAAGACCTATGAAAATCATTATTTTTTTACAAGTCCACCAGGTGATTATGGCGAGAATATTTATTGGATGTATAATTGGTTAAGGGATAATATGAAGGTTTACATTCCTAGCCGTAATGAGTTAATCTCCAATCCCTGGATTACTAATGATACTTCCAAAAGTGTAAGATTTGTTGATACACTTTATCAACAAACAGATTATTACTGTGTTGCAGATGATTATTATTTAGCTCCCGATTCAATAACTCACAATGTTTCACATACGGACTTGAGAAATCCCAATAATGGGGCTGATTATATTATTATTACCCACCCCTTATTTACGAATGTTGCCGAACGACTGGCTGCATTTAGGTCTACTAATCTTAAAGGTTATTCGAACCCTAGAGTGAAAATTGTTAATATTATGGATATATATGACGAATTTTCTTATGGATTGCTTAACCCATTAGCTCTTAATTACTTTACGAAATATGTTTTTCAAAATTGGCAACAACCAGCCCCAGCTTATATTACATTACTCGGGGACTTAAGTACAGATTATAGAAAAATATTTGAGACGAGTAAAGAAAATTTTATCCCTTCACCCCCTTTTCACTCAATCATTTATGGCCAAGCTGCTAGTGATAATCAAATTGTAACAGTAGCTGGTAATGACCTGATACCGGAGTTAGCAATCGGTAGAATATCTTGCGAAACAGTAGAGGAAGCAAATTTACTTATAGATAAAATCATTAATTATCCTTCAGATTTAGGAAAAGAATGGATGCAAAATGTTTTACTCCTATCTTCAGGACTTAGCGCAGCAGATGAAAATAATTTTAAGTTTAATGATAGAAATATGTTTTTGGCTAATACATATATTGACCCGGAAGGATTTACATCAACAAAAGTTTTCAGATATCCTAATAAACCTGAATATATACAATATCAGGGCGAGGGTCCTGAGATTAGAAGAGAAATAAATAATGGAGCTGCGATAGTTAACTATTATGGACATGGTGGTGGTTTTCAGTGGGATTTAGTGTTTACAACAGACGATATATATGCGTTGGAGAATGAAAATCGATTGCCTTTTGTCGTAAGTGTAACTTGTTATACTGCTCACTATGATAACCAGGAAATATTTGGGGAGATATTTAATTCCATCCCAGGCAAAGGGAGTATCGCATTTTTTGGAAGCTCAGGAGTAACATTTTGGCCAACAACTGCAAATTTTAATCAAGTAATGTTCAATGAGATATTTAAGAATAAAAAGTATGTTATTGGTGATGCTATTTTAAAAGCAAAAACAAGGCCTGAATATGGTACAATGCTGGCTTTACTAACTTTGTTAGGTGACCCTGCAATAGAACTAGCTTTACCATATTCTGCAGATTTTGTCATAAATGCGAATTCAATTTCAATTGAGCCTATAAATCCCCTCATTAATGATACTGTTCAAGTAAAAATAAATATAAAAAATTTGGGAACGATTTTTTATGGAGATTCTGTGTTAGTTGAGTTGTATGAAAATTTCATTACTGATTCTACAATTATAGGTTCTGTGAAGTTAGATAGCTTTGGTGAGGCAGATTCTACATATTTTTCTTGGATCCCATTGCAAGATGGAAATAATAGTTTGATTGCAGTGATTAATGGTGATCGATCAGTAGAGGAAAGTGATCTGAGTGATAACACATCAACACAGATATTTTCTGTTTTTAGTATTGATAAACCAAAGATTCTTAAACCGGTTCCAAATTATTTCAGCAATGATAATAAAGTAGATTTTGTTTTAGTTGATGTTGGGCACTATGTTCTTCAAGACTTTACTTATCAGATTATTGTTGATACATCTCGAAGTTTGGAATCACCGTTAAAAATCACATCACCAACATTAAGTGCGAATAGAGGGCTTGTTGAATGGACCACACCTCAATTACCATCGGGTGAGTATTTTTACGAAATCTATATCATCTCAGAATCTGATACAAATAAAAGTGATCTGGAAACATTTTGTATTACATCAAATATAGGAAGTGGATACTTAGCAAAAGCTAAACAGCTTTTAAGCTTTAATATTCAGAATTTAGAATATTCAGATTCATCATCAAGTTTAGTTTTAAGTACTTCCGCATTACCACCACGTCCATCACCTGAAAAATTTTTAGATTCTATTTTTGTATCTGTTCCGGATGATTCAACAGAAAATACATCTTGCACTACTGATGGTTCATATCTTTATTTTGGGCACTTATCATATTATCGAGATGGAAAAAAATCAAAAATCTATAAAGTTGGGACCGGACTTAATGGAACTACAAAGGGGATGAATTATGGACCGATCGGTACAATTGAGGTCGATATAAAAAATCAAATCTTTTACCATTCTGATGGATATATTTATGCTGCAACAGGAGATGATTCTACATTATTAAAGATTAGTATTGAGAATGGGGATACGTCAAGAGTGAATATTCCAAGCAAATTATTACCTACTGAAGATGGTTTATTGAAAAATGGCGGGTTCTATTTGACATCTGACGGGAATTATGTTTACAACATTTCTGCCGGTTATGGACAGCACAGAAATAAATATATTATAAAAATTCTTGATCCCTCGCAAGGTTGGAGTAAAGTTGGTGAAGATATTATTTGTACAGGTACTTCGGCTACAGGATTTTCAGGATTTTTTATTACTGATGGATTTTTGCAAACCTATGAGAGTCTGGTCAGCGGATATATTAGAAAATATAGTCTTCCTAGTGGATTTTTTGAGGAAGAATATTTACCATTCATAAATGACAAATCAATATATTCTTGGACTTATGACTGGACTAATAATTTGCTTTACGGCGGATTATTCTTACCTATTGGTTTAAGATATAGTTTTGGGTTTTATCAATTTGTCGGGACATATAAAGAAGCTTCTGGTTCAATTACTTCAGATGATATTGGTCCAGTCCGTAAATGGTATAGTCTAAATTTTAATTTAGACACTTCAGGTTCTTTAGGGTATTTCACCAATTTATTATTTGGAAAGAATAGTCTTACTCAAGTTTGGGATACCTTAAATACAAACGTGCCAGCATCTTTCAATTTAGCAGATATAAATGCAGAAAAATATCCATTTCTAAAAATGAAATTTGATTTAGTTGATTCCACACTTGGTCTGTCTGAACCAATGAAATTTAAATCTTTACAGGTTAATTGTGATTATTTTCCTGAATTAAATCTTTATCCTGATGAAGTTGAGTTTAATGTTGATTCATTATTACAGGGTTTTCCAGTTGAAATGACTTATAAAGTTGATAATATAGGATATACCGAGGCAGATAGTCTTAAATTAGATTTTTATCATAATCTTATTGATACTGCTTTTTACACAACTTTTATTAATGTGCCTGTAGATTCATCGATCACGGTCAAAAAAATGATATCTACAGATGATTTACTTTATTCTGCTCCGGTATCTCCAATTGAAGTGAGAGTAGTTGCCACATCTCCCATTCCTGAATATTATACTTTTAATAATTTAAGTAATGGAAGTTTCAACGTAGTAAGAGATTCTGCTAACCCTGCATTTAACATTACGTTTGATGGCCAAGAAATTCTTGCTGGAGATATTATTTCATCTGAACCGGTAGTGGTAATTACACTTGAGGACAATAGTCCATTACCGATTGACAGCACATATTTTACTATTGTACATACACATAATAATATTCCGAAAGTATTAAGTATTCCTGGACCAGATCTGGCTTTTGAATATACTCCTTATCCAAATTCTCGAGCTGTAATTACCTGGAAACCTAAACTTGAAGATGGAAGACATGTTCTCGAAGTTTTAGCTAAGGATGCATCTGGGAACTTTTTTGATTCTACATCTTCTCGTTCAGTTTTTAATGTATTTAATAATCCCGATTTGTTACAGGTCTATAATTATCCTAATCCATTTTCAGAAAATACCTATTTTACATTCGAATTAAGGGGAGTAATTCCGCCAGAAGAATTTAAAATTAAAATATTTACAGTGGCAGGAAGATTGATAAGAGAATTAATTCCATCATCTCCTCTTCAAATAGGATTTAATAAAATCTACTGGGATGGAAAAGATGAGGATGGTGATGAGATAGCTAATGGCTTGTATTTTTATAAAATAATATCCAAGCATGGCGATGAAGTAAAAACAGTTACTCAAAAACTAGCAAAAGTAAAATAACTTTAACTTCATCTCAAAATTATTTTAATAATTATCCGGAGTTTGTTTAATGTGTGGAATAGTTGGTTATATCGGTGAAAGAAATTGTATTCCAATTCTAATTAATGGTTTAAAGAGATTAGAATATAGAGGTTATGATTCAGCGGGAATAGGAATAGTAGATAATGATTCTAGTCTTATTGTTAAAAATAAAGGTAAAGTCAGTTTTCTTGAAGAAAAAATAGAAAACTTGAATCTTAAATCTGGCGTTGGACTTGGGCATACTCGATGGGCAACTCATGGAATTCCTAATGAAATAAATGCACACCCGCATTCCAATGAAGACAATTCAATATTTTTAATTCATAATGGTATCATAGAAAATTATCAGGTCTTAAAAAAAGGATTAATGGGGTTTGGTTACAAATTTATTAGTGAAACTGATTCTGAGGTTCTGGTTCATTTGATCGATAGCTTTACTAAACGTGGTCACAATTTAACTAAATCAGTACAACTAGCCTTACACGAAGTTGAGGGAACCTACGGATTAGCCATTATTTCTTCCAAAGAACCAGATAAAATTATCGCCGCTAGAAGGGGATCTCCGCTAGTTGTTGGGATTGGAGAAAATGAAAATTTTTTAGCCTCAGATGTATCAGCCATTATCGCGCACACTAAACAAATAATATATCTTGAAGATGGTGAAATTGCTGTTATCAAAAAAGATGAATTTACGGCAAAAACTATTTATGATAATGCTATAGAAAAAGAAGTCCATGAAATTTCAATGACGTTGGAAGAAATAGATAGAGGTGGTTATGCCCATTTTATGCTAAAAGAAATAATGGAGCAACCTGAATCATTAAGAAATTCAATAAGAGGGAGAATTATTCAATCCGAAGGTGATGTGGTTTTAGGTGGACTTACAGACGTTGTTGAAAAACTTGCTAATTCAAAAAGAATTATTATAACAGCTTGTGGAACATCCTGGCATGCTGGTTTAGTTGGTGAGTATATGTTAGAGCAATTTTGTAGAATTCCCACTGAAGTTGAATATGCTTCTGAATTTAGATATCGAAATCCGATAATTGAAAAAGATGATGCAATATTTTTTATTTCTCAAAGCGGAGAAACTGCTGATACTTTAGCTGCTCTAAGGGAAGCTAAAATGAAAGGTGCTCTTGTACTAGGTATATGTAATGCAGTTGGTAGCTCAATCGCCAGAGAAACAAATGCAGGTGTATATACTCACGCTGGTCCTGAAATAGGTGTTGCTTCCACAAAAGCATTTACCTCACAATTAACAGTTTTTGCATTAATTGCGCTTCTAATTGCTAGAAGAAAAAGTTTAAGTCGTGTTGATGGAAAACAGATCGCTGATGAGTTATTGTTAATTCCAGATAAAGTTGAAAAAATATTACTACTTAATGATGAAATCGAAAAAATTGCTGAAGAATTTAAGGACGCTACTAATTTTTTATATCTTGGACGTGGATATAATTTCCCTGTTGCATTAGAAGGTGCTTTGAAATTAAAAGAAATATCATATATACATGCTGAAGGCTATCCCGCTGCAGAAATGAAACATGGTCCAATAGCTTTGATTGATGAAAATATGCCTGTTGTTTTTATTGCCCCAAAAGATTCAACTTACGAGAAAATATTAAGTAATATCCAGGAAGTTAAAGCCCGTGGAGGGAGGACGATTGCAATTGCTAGTGAAGATGATAATGAAATTGACCAGCTTGTCGATTATTCAATAAAAATTCCTAATACTATCAGAATGTTAATGCCAATACTTACAGTAATTCCTTTACAATTACTAGCTTATCACATTGCAGTAAAAAAAGGTTTAGATGTAGATCAACCAAGAAATCTTGCTAAAAGTGTTACGGTTGAGTAGTTAAATTTAATTTTCTTATCTGTTTGTGATTTTGCGGAAATTCCATATTTTTACGCACTAAATTTTGAAGGGCAGGTAGCTCAGTCGGTAGAGCAAAGGACTGAAAATCCTTGTGTCGGCGGTTCAATTCCGTCCCTGCCCACATCCTTTAAGAGGCATTACCGAATGCCTCTTTTTATTGTCAGTAATTTATAAGATGAACAATGGTTCACAAATATCCCTTACTATTTGAAAGCTAGTCCTTTAATACTAGAATATTCAAAATGAAATACTTACTAAAAAAAATACGGATTGCATTAACCCCAAGATTTATGAATCTAAAAACCGTACTTTCAAATGGTGCTATTATTTATGGTAAAAATAAATCTGGATACGGTGGACGAGGAGTATATTTGTATGGTGATTCTATTGAACCAGAATTAAATTATTTAGATAAATTTTTAGACAAAGATTCAGTTTTTATTGATATTGGCGCAAGTTCTGGCATATATACTCTCAAAGCCGCAAAGCATTTAACTCAAGAAGGTATAGTGATTGCGGTTGAACCTTTTCCAGAAGTTTTTAATACACTTTATGCTAGTGTCAAGAAAAACGGGTTTAATAATGTTAAACTCAGAAATTTTTGCGCTTCAAAAGAAACATCAGAAAAAACTCTATGGATGAATTCAGATTTACCTAATACTTTTAGCATTGTCGAAAGACACAATAATTCTTCCGGGCTTTCCGTTCTTGGAGTGTCAATTGATGATTTGATGTTGTGGGAAAAGTTAAATCGCCTAGATTATATTAAAATTGATGCAGAAGGTGCTGAAAAGGAAATCCTAATTGGTGCAAAAAAATCTATTGAAAAATTCAGACCTATAATACAGGCTGAAATTACTGTAAGAGCTTTAGACCTGAAATTTAGTTCTTATGAAATATTCAAAGCTCACAAAAGCCTAAATATAGTTTTTATTCCAAAAGAAAGTCCTAAAAGACTAGTTGCTCACCAATTAGGTTGGGAAATTTTAGCCTAATCGATATACTAATGTAAGAGACTAAATTTCCACAATTCGTTTTTTAACCATTAATTCCGTATGTTTTTTAAATAATAATTGATAAACATTCAATATTCTTTTCTCATTAAAGTTATAATTTCTTCCATCAACTACAGAATAAATTAGTTTTAGTGAATGTTAATTAATTTTTAACTTTTGAATTCTGCTTTAACCCTGCATATATTTGAACCATAACAATATAGGTTTAGTATGAAAGAAAAAGTTATCCTTCAGACAAATTTTCCTAAATTGAATTTTGTAAAAAGTGGTAAAGTTAGGGATATATATGATCTTGGCGAGTATTTCTTAATTATTTCAACAGATAGACTCTCTGCCTTCGATGTAATTATGGGCCAGGGAATTCCATTTAAAGGAAAAGTGCTTACCAAAATTTCAGAATTTTGGTTTGATTACTCAAAGCATATAATCAAAAATCATCTTATTACAACGGATGTAAATAAATTTCCAAGAGAATGTATGGAATATGCCGAAGATATTGAGGGCAGAAGTATGCTGGTTCAGAAAGCAGACGTTGTGCAAATCGAAAGTGTTGTGCGTGGTTATATAACCGGATCTGGTTGGGTTGATTACAATAGGACCGGTGAGGTTTGTGGAATTAAACTTCCCGCTGGCCTTGTTGAATCCGAAAAATTTCCTGAACCGCTTTTTACCCCTGCAACTAAAGCAGAAATAGGTTTACATGATGAAAACATTTCCGAAGAAAAAGCAAAAGAAATTGCTGGTATCGAGACTATTAATTTCATGAAGAATAAAACTATTGAGATATATAAAGGCGCTGTGGAGTTTGCTCTTGGTAAAGGGATAATTATCGCAGATACTAAAATGGAATTTGGAAAAATTGGTAATGAAATAATTTTAGTTGATGAATTACTAACTCCAGATTCTTCAAGATTTTGGCCTCTGGATAAATATGAAAAAGGTAAATCACAGGAAAGTTTTGATAAACAATTTGTTCGTGATTATTTGGTCTCAATTAAGTTTAATAAACAGCCACCACCACCTCCATTACCGGAAGATATAATACAAAGAACTAGTGAAAAGTATTTGGAAGCATTGGAAAAACTTACTGGTAAGAGTATCACTTAAATGCATCCATCAAAAATTCGACTGATCCAGAAGAAAAGACTATTAATAGTCTGGGATGATGGAAGCGAAAGTGTACTTGAATTAAGAGAATTGAGAAAGAGATGTCCTTGTGCAACTTGTTTAGCTGAACGTGATAAGCAGAGTAAAATGTATATCCCATTATTTGCTGAAAATCAAATAACTGTTAAATCAATAAATCAGGTTGGCAATTATGCAGTTCAAATTACATGGAATGATGGACATAAAACTGGTATTTATGAGTACAATTTTTTAAAAAGATTTTCTGAGTAAACAACGATCCAATAATGACACTTCCAAATCAATTAACAATTCTCAGAATAATTCTAACACCAATATTTCTATATCTTTTTTTATCAAAAGAGCCTCTACTGATTCAAATATCAATCGGAGTATTTTTTATTGCAGCATTAACAGATTGGTATGATGGTTGGCTTGCAAGAAAATTTAATTACATAACAGATTGGGGAAAATTCTGGGATCCGCTGGCTGATAAAATTTTAACCTCAACAGCTTTTCTTGGATTTGTTTTTGTTGGATTGCTGGAATTATGGATGGTTATCCTTATAATATTTCGTGATTTGATAGTTACACTCTTAAGGATCTATGCAGAAAGCAGGGGATATAATTTTGTAACAAGTTATTATGCAAAGTGGAAAACTGTTTTTCAAATGGTGTTTTTATATTATTTACTTTTGCTATATGGTGGTCTTAACACTATAGAAGTTTATACAGGGAATGAAAATCTGTTTATTCAGTTATCAAACAAAGATCTGATTTACCTCATAATGTTTGTTATAACTTTAATTACTGTGCATTCCGGTTTAACATATCTATTAAAAAATAAACATTTAATTAAAAAATTATTTAATGAAACAAATAAACTGGTTTGAAAAATTAATCGGTTCAGGTTTTTATACTGGTTATGTTCCGATTGCTTCAGGAACATTCGGCAGTTTAGTAGCGATTGTAATTTATATTATTCCGGGTTTTGAAAGACTTGAGATTATAATCCCAGCAATAATACTTCTTTTTTTTTATGGATTATTTGTTTCATCAAAATTTGAAAAAGTTTATGGTAAAGATCCATCTCAATGTACTGTTGATGAATTAGTGGGTACTTGGATTGCACTTATAGCTTTGCCAAAATCTTTTTTAATCGTATTCACAACATTTTTAATTTGGCGCGCGCTTGATATCATTAAACCATTTCCTGCACGAACATCGGAAAAATTGCCTGGTGGATTTGGGATAATGATTGATGATGTTATTTCGGGCTTTTATACTGTAGTTATCGTTCATTTATTCCTATACTTATTCGGAGTTCATTAGAAAAATGAAAACTTATTTAATTTCGATAGGAGATGAATTATTAATCGGACAAACGATTAATACTAACGTTGCATTTATCGGCAATCTCATTTCTGATAATAATATATCCATTATCAAATCAACTGTTATTGGGGATGACATAAAAATTATATTGAAAGAACTGGAAATAGCTTCAGCAAGTGCGGATTTAATTATTTGCACTGGTGGACTCGGACCAACACATGATGATGTTACACGAAATGCAATCGTCGAATATTTTAAAACTGAATTAATACATAACGATGAAGTACTGGAAGATATAAAGAGTATGCTTAAAAGGCGGGGAAGAGAACTTAAAAACACACACGAAGACCAGGCAATGGTCCCTAAAGTTGGGGACGTAATTCGAAATGAAAATGGAACTGCGCCTGGGTATTGGATTGAAAAGGATAATAAGATATTTATTGTTATGCCAGGTGTTCCATACGAAATGAAAGCCATGATGAGCAATCATGTTATTCCAAGGTTAATCGAAAAAATTGGTGAACCTAAAGAGTATATAAAAAAGATTACTCTACAAACTACTGGATTACCTGAATCTATTGTAGCAGAACGATTAGGAGATATTGACGAACTTCTAAGTGGTGCAAAGTTAGCTTTTTTACCAAATCAGTATGGTGTAAGATTAAGAGTAACTGTTAAATCTAATATTGAAGAACAAGCAAGTAATCATCTCTTAGAAATTGAACAAAAAATTCGAAGTAAAGTTGGAAGATTCGTTTATGGACGTGGTGATGAAAACTTAGAAGATGTAGTTGGAAGGCTATTAAAGGAAAGAGAATTAAGAATTTCAGTAGCTGAATCCTGCACAGGCGGTGGATTAGCTGATCGTATTACCAATATAAATGGAAGCAGTAAATATTTTGAACGTGGTGTTGTTACATACAGTAATGCTGCAAAAGTGGAACTTCTTAAAGTTGATGAAGATGTTATGATGGAAAAAGGAGCTGTATCAGCGGAGGTTGCAATGCAGATGGCTGAGGGTATTAAATCGACTAGCGGGGCAGATATTGGTGTTTCATTAACAGGGATTTTGGGTCCTACAGGCGGTGTTACAGATAAACCGGTTGGAACTGTTTATATTGGGTATTGTGATGATAAAGTTTGCACAGCTAAAAGATTTCAATTTGGTGAAGATCGTATTTTAAATAAAAACAGAGCAACACAAGCCGCACTTGAGATGATTAGAAGAAGTTTACTAGGAATTGCTTTTGAAGAATAGGCTTTTTGTTTCCTTAAACTTGCCTGAAAATATCATTGAACAAATTATAAAGTTGCGTGATAATATTTGTGCTGATGAAAAGATAAAATGGGAACCCAGAGAAAAATATCACCTAACTATAAAATTTATTGGTGATGTCTCAAATGAAATGGTAGAAGAAATCTCGGATGAATTAATTTTTGTTACTCAATATCCAGAGATAAAATGTTCTTTTAACAAGTTTGGATTTTTCTATCGAGATGAAAGACCAGCGATCCTTTGGGCTGGATTAAAAGTAGATGATGTGCTTATAAAGTTAATTATGGAGTTAAATGAGAAGCTAAATAAGTTTTCAATTTCTATGGATAATAGAAAATTTAATCCACATATTACTTTGTTACGAATTAAAAATGATCCGGAAATTAACTTTGTTAACAACTTCAAAAATTTTACCTTTGACCCAATACTTTTTACTACTAATTCGGTTACGCTATTTAAAAGTATTCTGCACCCGGAGGGATCTAAATATTTTAAAATTAAAAATTATAAACTTAAAGAATTGGAGTAATGATGGCATCTGATAGAGAGCAGAAAATTAAAATTATTGATGAAGCAATTGCCGGAATTGAAAAAACATACGGTAAAGGCGCAATAATGAAACTTGGTGATGGAATCGTAAATGACATAGAAGCAATTCCTACCGGAGCCTTGTCTTTAGATATAGCCCTTGGCATTGGCGGAATTCCACGCGGAAGAATAATTGAAATTTATGGACCGGAATCCAGCGGTAAAACAACATTATGTCTTCACATAATCGCTGAAGCACAAAAGATGGGCGGCCTGGCAGCCTTTATCGATGCTGAGCATGCGTTGGATGTTAATTATGCAAAAAGACTTGGTGTAGATACAGCAAATCTGCTTATCTCACAACCAGATTATGGTGAGCAAGCCTTGGAAATAACAGATACTTTGGTTCGTAGTAACGCACTGGATATCATCGTTATAGATTCAGTTGCAGCTCTTGTTCCTCGATCTGAAATTGAAGGTGAAATGGGTGATGCTACAATGGCTGTTCAGGCACGATTGATGTCTCAAGCATTAAGAAAATTAACAGGAGCAATTTCAAAATCAAAAACTTCAGTTATTTTTATAAACCAATTAAGAAGTAAAATTGGTGTAATGTTTGGGAATCCTGAAACAACTACTGGAGGAAACGCATTAAAATTTTATGCTTCCGTTAGGATTGATATTAGAAGAATTGCAGCAATTAAAGATGGTGAGGATGTTATAGGCAATAGAACAAAAGTAAAAATTGTTAAGAGCAAAGTTGCTCCACCATTTAAACAAACTGAATTTGATATTTTATACAATGAAGGTATTAGCAAAACAGGTGATGTTATTGATATGGCAACAGAACTTGGCATCATTAAAAAGGGCGGTGCCTGGTTTACTTATGGTGAGGACAGAATTCAGGGCAGAGAACAATTTAGACAGAAGCTGATTGAGTTTCCGGATATGTATAAAAAAATTGAAATTGAAATAAAGACAAAACTTGGTTTGCCAGGATTTAAATCTGATTCTGTAGCAGAAGATAAAACAGAAGATAAACCTAAAGGCAAAAAGAAATAGTCCTAGAATTCAGATAGTACTAAATGAAAATAGATAGAGTATCCCGAAAGGACGAAAAGAATGTTTCGGTTTATTTTGATAATGGAGAGCGTTTAATATTATCTGAAGATACTTTTTATAGCAGCGGTCTTAGGAAAGGAGATGAAATTTCCGGGGACCGCTTTTCTTTTTTTATCGAACAAAATATTCTCTATCATATTAAGCAAAGAGCATTATCATTTCTTGCCAGAAGATTTCATTCCGAAAAAGAATTACTGATTAAGCTTAAGGCAAAAGCTTATGAGGAGCAATTAATAAAAATTGTGCTAAATGACCTAAGAGAAAAATCTTTTATTGATGATCAGGTTTTTGCGAATCATTTTATTGAAGAAAAACTTAAGAAAAAACGTTGGGGAAAAAACAAGATTCGTGCTGCTCTATTTAGTAAAGGGGTTTCATCATCAATTATTGATGACGTTTTGCAGTCTTTTAATTCTGAAGAAGATCAGAATGAAGTCGCGCTTAGTTTAGCAAAGAAGAAACTTAAAAATTTAAAACTCCGTGAAACTGATTCAAAAAAACTTAAACAAAAAATCATTTCATTTTTATTAAGCAGGGGATTTGATTATGAAGTAAGTTCCGGAGCGGTTAATAAAATTATTGAGTGGGATTATGATTAGCAGGTTTAACTTTAACTTCAAGTTTGTGAACAAAATTCTTTATATCACTATTCTCAATATTCTCTAAGGCATCTTTAATCGTAAACCATTTTCGTTTACGAAGATTTTTTTCAGGATAATCTTTTAGCTCTTTTGTTACTTCCATCGAAAAAATTTTAATATGAGATGAACGATTCTTCTTCTTCAGTTCAAAAGAACCAAGTTCAACAGTTTCATTTTCCCCGATAACACCTGCTTCTTCGTAGGCCTCCTTTTTAGCAGATTCAAACGCAGATAGATTGAATTCAATAAAACCTTTTGGGAAAATCCATTTTTGCTTTTTAATTGAAGTGATTAGAAGGAGTTCAACACTTCCGTTTGAAATTCTATAAGGAATAACGCAGGATTGATTAAAATCAAATTCGGATTTATATATATCTTCCAATACTCTGCAATTTGCTAAATTAATATTTCTGATTGAACTAAAAATAATTTCTAGATCAATATAGAATTTTGTTGATAGATATAAAAATCGTTAAGTGAATCTAATTTTTAATTTTGAGAAAACTATGCAATAAATCTCATTGAAAAATTAGGAACCAATCTTTAACTTCTACACCAAGAATAACAGGAATTCAAAATGAACGAAAAAGAAGAAGAAAAAAAAATAATTTCCGCATATGAAAAAGCCGCACAGGATGGTATTGATCCGAGGTGCATTCCGCAGAAGTTAGAAAACCCTGTTCCAGAGCACGAAGAAATAATCTATCCAAATTATACAGCGGAAGAGCAATCAAATTGGAGTTTCCTATATAATCGACAAATGAAATTTTTACCCGGCCGAGCTTGTGAAGAATATATTGAGGGTGCCGGCAAGTTAAATCTTTCAGAAGAAAAGATTCCTTACTTAAAAGATCTCAGTCATATATTTCATAAATCAACTGGGTGGAAAGTCGCTCGAGTTCCAGGATTAATTCATGAACAAAATTTTTTTGAAATGCTTCGCAGAAAAGTTTTTCCTTCCACCGACTATATTCGTGGTAAAGAAGAACTGGATTATACTCCCGCACCCGATTTATTCCATGATATTTTTGGTCATATGCCATTATTAACCAACAAAAGTTTTGCATCTTTTTATCAGATGTTCGGCGAGGCTGCTATGAAAGCAGAAGGAATAAATCGAAAGTATTTAGAAACTTTTCATTGGTTTACTGTGGAATTTGGGTTGATTAGTAAACCTGAAGGTATAAGAATATACGGAGCTGGAATTGTATCATCCCACGGCGAAGTACAGAGTGCCTTATCCGGCAATGTTGAAGTAAAGGAATTTGTTCCAGAGAATATAATAATGCAGGAATATGATGTATGGCATTTACAACCAGTTTTATTTGCAATCGAATCATTTGAGCAACTCGAACAAGGATTCATAGAATGGACAAAAAAGGCTGGATTGGCCTAATAACAAAATGAACTTTAAATTTTAATGATTGTTAGCTATATCAACAATGTTTGCTATTTCTTGAAAGTACATGCCCTTTTGGCTAACTTAAAATAGAAAAACTAAAACTTTCCGATAATTATAAATAAATCAAATAGGAGAATACTATGTCGCTCAAAATTGGAGATAAAGCACCTGATTTTACATTATTTAATCAAGATGGTGAAGCAGTAACATTAAGTTCATTTAAAGGTAAAAATGTTGTTGTTCTTTTTTTCCCTGCCGCAAATACTGGCGCGTGTACTACGGAGATGTGTACTTTTAGAGATGAGCTTAAAGAATATGAGAATTTAAATGCTCAGCTTTTAGGTATTAGTGTTGATACTCATTTCGCATTAAAAATGTTTCATGAAAAGAATAACTATAATTTCCCGTTGCTTAGTGATTTTAATAAAAAAGTTATTAAAGATTACGATGTAGTATTAGATGTTTTTGTGCCTGGTAAATTTGATTATTTAAACACTGCTAAACGTGCGGCCTTCGTAGTGGATAAAAATGGAAATATAAAATATTTTGAGATTCTTGCTAATGTAGGTGGCCAGCCAAATTTTGATGCAATCAAAAAAGCACTAGCTTAATATTTAGATTGGAGAAATGTTAATGTTAGAGGTTGGAAAAAAAGCTCCTGATTTTAGTCTGTTAAATCAGGATGAGAAAAAAATATCTTTAAAAGATTATGTTGGACAAAAAGTTATTCTATATTTCTATCCAAAAGATGATACAAGTGGCTGTACGAAAGAAGCCTGCAGTTTTAGTGATGACTTACCAAAATTCTCAAAAGTTGATGCAGTTATTCTTGGTGTGAGTCCCGACTCAGTAAAATCCCATAAAAAGTTTTCTGAAAAGTATAAACTTAAATTTGATATACTTGCTGATGATGAGAAGAATGTAGTTGAAAAGTATGGAGTATGGAAAGAGAAGAGCATGTACGGTAGAAAATATATGGGTGTTGAGCGTACAACATTTATTATTGATGAAAAAGGTAAAATCAAAAAAATCTTTAATAAAGTAAAAGTTGATGGCCATAACAAAGAAGTTTTAGAGGCTTTGAAAGAATAAAATGATTTATCTTACCAGAAGAGAAACTTTTGCCGCTGCACACAGACTTTTCAGAGAAGGTTTAAGTGATCAGGAGAATTTTGAATTGTTTGGCAAGTGCAGTAATCCAAACTGGCATGGACATAATTATACTTTAGAAGTTGTTGTTGCAGGTGATGTTGATCCTGCAACCGGCTTCGTTATTGATCTGAAAAAACTAAAAGACATTATTCGAGAACAGGTTATAAGTAAAGTTGATCATAAAAATCTTAATATAGATACAGAGTTTATGAAAGGATTAAATCCAACTTCAGAAAATATTGTGGTAGCAATATGGGATCAGTTAAAGGATAAAATTCCTGCTGGAAAACTGTACTCAGTAAAACTTTATGAAACTGAAAACAATTACTTCGAATATCGCGGAGAATAAATTGGATAAAAATAAAACAAAAAATTTAATTACTGATTTATTGGTTCAGATTGGCGAAGATCCAACTCGTGAAGGATTACTAACTACTCCTAAGCGTGTGGCCGAAGCATATGAGTTTCTTACTAAAGGTTACAATCAGGATATTGAAGAAGTTATTAACGATGCTATCTTTACAGAAAAATATGACGAGATGGTCTTAGTTAAGAATATTGATTTTTATAGTATGTGCGAACATCATATGCTTCCATTTTATGGAAAAGTTCACGTTGCTTACATTCCTAACGGAAAAATAGTTGGATTGAGCAAGATCCCAAGAATTGTTGATGTGTTTGCACGACGATTGCAAGTTCAGGAAAGGATGACACAGCAAATTGCAGATACATTAGACAAACATCTTCAACCGATAGGAGTAGCTGTTGTTTCTGAGGCCTATCATATGTGTATGATGATGCGTGGTGTTGAAAAACAAAATTCATCAGCAACTTCAAGCGCAATGCTTGGTGTATTCAAAGATGATGCTAGAACCCGATCAGAATTTCTTAATCTTATCTCCACGAAAAATTTATGAGTAAAGAAAAACCTGGAGTCTGGATAACCGGTGCAAGTTCTGGAATAGGCAGAGCCGCCGCCATCGAATTTGCAAAAACCGGAGCTAAAGTTTTTGCTTCAGGCAGAAGGGCAGCAGAGCTTGAAAGAATAAATACTGAATTAGATAGTGATAAAATTTCTGTTGAAGTATTTCCATGTAACGTTGCATCTCATACCAATGTAGATCAGACAGTTAAAAAGATTTTAACTAGTTCCAAAATTGATTGTTTGATTAACAATGCCGGTATCACATCTTTCAAATTGGCCGAGGAGAATTCAATTAACGAGATTAACGATATTATTCAAACAAATCTTTTAGGTTCAATTTACGCTATCAAAGCGGTGCTTCCTCAAATGATTTCCAACGGTGGTGGCGCAATAATTAACATCCTTTCTGTTGTAACAAAAAAAACATTTACGAAAAGCAGCATTTATTCGGCCTCGAAATTTGGTTTGCTTGGTTACACAAATTCTTTGAGAGAAGAAGTTAGAAAACATAATATTAAAGTTATTAATGTAATTCCGGGTGCTACTGCTACTCCAATCTGGTCAAAAGAAATTCGTAATCAGTTTTCCGATAGAATGATGACCGCCGAAGATATTGCGCGAGTTTTGGTTTGGGCTTTTCTTCAAAAAGAAAATCTTGTTACTGAAGAACTTTTGTTAAGACCTATAGAAGGAGATTTATAAAAAAAGCCGGCTCAAACCGGCTTTCATTTAATTTACCAATCTCTTCGCTCATGCATTTTATGTTTCATCTTGTGTTTCATATGTCCAAATTCTTGTTGCTTATCCAACCAAATGTTCCTTTGGCTCTCATCCAATAATTCATAAACATCCATTTGATGATTTGTTCTTGATAATGCAATGTCGTTTTTAATCGCGCTGATTTCTTTTGTAAGATTTATCATTGCACTTCTTGAAAACTTTTCGGATGATTTAAGTTTACGCATCTCTAATTCTTTAAGTTCAAGATCTGTTCTGAACTTAATCATAACTTCTTCATGCGATAGCTTTAACGCTTCAATCTTTTTTTCCTGCTCTTCCGATAAATTTAGTTGGTCTTTTAGATTCGTGCGAAACTCCTTTGATTTAGAATGATCTTTTTTCTGTGAATATATCTGTGGATTTAGTACTGCGATTGCAAATAGGATCGACAATACAAGAACTAAGTTTTTCATAATTTATTCCTTTCAATGAATGTTTTTGATTTTGATCTTTGGACAGCGTAAGATTACATTTGGTTTAAAAGAATATGGATTAAACCAATAAGAGTTGTCTTCTGTCTAATAGGTAACTATAAAAAACTGTATGCACGAAGTAAATAACGATTTTGAACTTACAAAAAGATTTCTTAATGGCGATGAATCTGCCTTTAATCGGCTTGCAGTTAAATACCAGGAAAAAATTTATTGGCATGCTCGTCGTATGACCGGAAATCATTTAGATGCCGATGAGATAGTACAGGAAGTTCTAATAGTTCTGTACAATAAATTAAAAACATTTGAGTTTAAGTCGTCTTTGTACACATGGATTTTCACAATTACAAATACGCGCAGCATAAATTATTTGAAGAAAAAAAATATAAGAAGTTTTTTTAGTCTGGATGATATAATTAATAAAAAATTTGAACAGACAGATGTAATTGATGATCTTGAATCAAAACAAAAAGTTGAAAAGATAGAAAAGGTCTTACAAAAACTGCCTGTTAAACAAAGGGAAGTGTTTATTATGAGAAATTTTGATGAGCTTAGTTATGAAGAGATTTCTCAAATTACAGGCAAAAACATTGGAACACTTAAAGCAAATCATTTTCATGCTTTAAATAAAATTAAGGAGCTGGTTAAGTATGATTGATTCTGAAGAAAAGTTTTTTTCTTATCTAAAAGGAAGAATGAATTCCGAAAAGAAAAAAGAGTTTGAGGAAGAATTATTATTATCAGACAATCTTAATAAGGATTTTGCTGATTATAAAAAGCTTCAAAACATCTTAGATGATGTGAAAAATATTCGTATCAATAAAAATTATTCTGTATCAATTATAACAGAATTTAGAAAGCGAAAAGAATCACGAATAATTACTAAATCATTTTCTAAAACTAGATTTGCTTTTACATCCATTGTTTTAATTCTTATTGGGTATTTCTTAATCTCATTTCTCAATCAAGAAAAACCAATGGAAATTAATTCTCTTCTAACTGAATTTTCTGAAACCGAGCTAGAGTCGTTAAGTCGAAATATTGCTTATTCAGTAAACGTAGAAAATAATATTAGTGATGATGATGTGAGTAAGATAGACTCAATCTACAAAGAAAATCTTTCTGCAAGTCTAAATGAAACAATTGAAGAAAATCGTCTGGACAATATTTATAGTATTAATAATGTATCTGATATCGATGAATATCTTTCTGAAAATGATGTCGAACTTATATATTCTCAGTTAATTAATAAAGAAATTTTATAAGAGGTAAACATGAAAAATTTATTTATAACACTACTAACAGTAATTCTTTTAACCTCTATTTCCTTCCCGCAACAAATGAAAGAAAAGGGAATGAAGAATCGAGAAAAACTTGAGCAATTGGAAAAAATAAAGTTAATTGAAGCTTTAGATCTAGATGAAGAAACTTCTATAAGGTTTTTCGCAAGACGAAATGATTCTAAGAAGGAAATTCAAGAGCTTGAAATAAAGGCAGAGGATATAATTTCTGAACTGGAAAAATCTTTTAATTCTGAAAATAAAAATCAGAGTGAAAATCAAAAACAGCTTATTTCAGAAATGCTTAAGACTAGGGAATCCATTGAATTGAAACGAAATCAATTCATAGACTCGCTTAATGATATTTTAAGTGTTGATCAGATTGGAAAGCTGATAGTCTTTGAAAAGAAGTTCAGAGACGAAATCAGACAAGTACTTTTTGATAAAAAACGCCATTAATTTATACCATAAATTATTTAATAACCGCATAAGAAAGTGTTGATTTTCTAAACACATAGCTATAATTTGTCATCGCAAATTTGCGGAAGTGGTGAAATTGGTAGACACGCTATCTTGAGGGGGTAGTGCCTTAATTGGCGTGCGGGTTCAAGTCCCGCCTCCCGCACAAATTATTCATTATTAAATCAGAATAGGAAGAAAACTATGACGAAGAACAGCTTATTTTTAACTGTTTTACTTTTATTAAGTGTTTCAATTTTGGGATTTTCCCAGGATATGAAACCTGAAGCCGGTAAACTATATAATGAAGGCAATGCACTTTTAAAGGAAAATGATGTTAACGGAGCCATTGATAAATATAACGCTGCATTGCAGATTGAAAAAGATTACAGAATATACTATCAAAAAGGTGTTGCACTAAAAAAAGCTGATAGGTTGGAAGATTCTAAAGTTGCTTTTGAAGAATGTTTGAAACTTAATAGCGGCTATGAAGGTGCATTAAATGCATTAGGTGGCGTTTATTTTTCGATGGGTAATTATACTGCTTCTATTGAGAACTTTGAAAAAGTTCTTAAATCAAATGCTAACAATTCCATAAAAGCAAAGGTTAAGAAAAATGTATCTTTAGCTTATGCAAAACTTGGTAACGAATCATTAGCAGGAGGGGACGCAAATAAGGGTATTGAATATTTAAAAAAATCAGTTGAAAATGATAATTATGATGCAGCCTATTTATCACTTGCAAAGGTATATTCTGAAACAGGTAAGTATGATGATGCTATTGCCGCTGCTCAAAACGCGCTTAAGTATCGTTCAAAAATTACTAAAGGCGGACCTTATTACTATATGGGAATGGCGTACAAATTCAAAGGTGATGTTACAAAAGCTAAAGAGAATTTTAAACTTGCAGCTGCAGATCCTACTTACAAAAAAACTGCTGATTATGAACTTGGATTGTTAAAATAGAATATTTTAATTCTTAAAAACCCTCGTTATGCGAGGGTTTTTTTTTATCGTGAAGGATATAAATTGAAGTTAGAAAATATAACGGAGCTTGAACTGTTAGCGCTTTTAAGTGCAGCTTCTGTTTTGCGGAAACAAAAACATTTTGAATTAATACTTGAAAGATTGTTAACGAATAAGTGTTCGGTTAAAAAGATTTATGAATCTTTGTTGCAAACTTATTTATTTGCAGGATTTCCATCTGCACTTATCTCATTAAAAAGGCTAAATGAAATTGTTGGAAAAGATAAAGTTTATAAAGGATATGATCTAAAAAAATATTCTAAACGCGGTGAGAAGAATTGCAGAATAATTTATGGCAATAAATATTATAAACTGATATCAAACGTAAAATCATTTTCTCCAGAAATGGCTGAGTGGTTAATCGTTGAAGGGTATGGCAAGGTTTTAGGCAGAACAGGGTTGACTTTGAAAGAGAGGGAAATCTGCATAGTATCCATATTATCCGCATTAAAATTTAAGGATCAATTATATTCTCATATCAATGGTTCCGTAAAGGTTAAAGCTGGTTTTGATTTAATTACGAGGACGATAAATAATCTCGAAATTATCTCAGCCAAATCATCTGCAAAATATGGATTAAATGTTTTGAGAGAATATCAATTAAAATGGAATCAAAAAAATGTAGTTTGATTCGTGACCCCAATTATTTTATGCTTCGTAAAATGAAACAATTCTTTAACAAAATCAGTCATAACAAAGTTAGAATTTAGACTATATTTTTTAATACTTTTCTTTAGAAGATCCCTATATTTTCTTAAGTGGCTTGATTTTATGGAATTCCAGAGTTTATATTTGATTTAGTTTTTTAAGGTTTATTCCGATTCGATGATTTTTAACAAAAATAAGCATTTTTGAATATTTGAGTATCGATTTCAAATTACAACCCAAATCTTTGTGAAGGATTGAGTATGCTAAAATTCTTTTCGTTAATTATTCTTATTGCAATTATTCCGCATATCTATTCTCAAACGTCATCCCAAAAGTTTGATGAGGCAATGTCTTCATATCATAATCAACAATATGTTCAATCCAACAGATTATTCGAGGAGTTTTTTAATGAATATAAAATTGTTGATGAAGTTTATGCAACTGCTAAATACTATTCCGCAGAATCATTATTAAAACTTGGCAGAAAAGATGAAGCCGCAATTGGTTTTGAATATTTGGTTAAAACCTATAACTGGTCGAATTATCGGGACAAGGCATTATATAATCTTGGTTTAATTTATTATAATTCTGGTAAGTACGAATTATCCCGCAATAAACTGAAGATGTTATTAAATGACTATCCTGAAAGTGAGTTCTATGGAAATAGTCTTTACTGGGTAGGTGAATCATTCTCTGCAGAAAATAAACCAAAGGAAGCAATTCAATTTTTAGAAGAAGCGGTTGCAGATAAAAGAAATAAAAAATATGCTGATTATTCGATCTATACCTTAGCAAACGCATATGAGAAAACCGGTGATTATAATAATGCAGTTAAATATTATGATCAGTTACTTACGTATCATAAAAATTCCACCCTTGCTACTTCATCACAGATACGAATAGGGATTTGTTACTTCAAATTGAAAGATTATCAATCTTCTATTGTCGAACTTAAAAGTCCAAAACTTATTAATCTTTCTGATGAAATGTATTCTGAAAGTATTTATTTGCTTGCTACTTCATATTATCGGGTTGGTGAATACAATGATGCCGAAAAAAGTTATATGGAGGTCTTGCAAAAATTTCCTGATTCTAAATATGCTAGAGATTCCAAATATGGATTAGCTTGGACGCACTTTCAACAAAAAAAATATAATGAAGCATTTTCACAATTTGATGAACTATCAATTGAATCAGATTCACTGGGTATTAAATCACAATTCTGGAAAGGCGAATGCAAACGCTATTTAGGAAAAAATAATGAAGCTAATGCGATTTATAAAGAATTTCTAGAAAAATATCCAAATGACCCCTTGGTTCAGGAAGTTCAATATCAACTTGGCGTGGTTTACTTTAATACTAATAACACAGATCTCGCTACAAGATATTTAATTTCTGCGAACTCATCTGAAGATAGTGTTATCAGGGGAAAATCATTTGCGATGCTGGGCGAAATTGAATTGAATAAGGGCAATTTTAAAGCTGCTAAGAATTATTTTGAGATGGTTCTTGCAAATAAAGGCGCTGAAAAATCAGTTCACAGTCGAGCATTATTAGGCCTTGGAATATCCTTATATCATTTGAATGACAATAAAACTGCGCTTAAATATTTAAATGAATTAGAAAATTCTGATCCTGGATTTGAAACTCAAAAACTCAATTTCTTCCTTGCGGAAAATTATTTTGCATCGAATGATTATAAAGCAGCCCTAAATAATTATAATAACTCAACAGGTACAGATCAGGAAATAAATTCTCAAGCGCTTTATGGAAAAGCCTACAGTTTTTTTAATACGGGTGATTATGAGAATGCTGCATATCAATTTTCTGATTACATAAAAAAGAATCCAAAAAATAAAAGAATAAGTGATGCAAAATTAAGATTAGCCGACAGTTATTTTGGAAGCAAGAATTATACTGCTGCAAGCAAAGTATATCAGGAATTGTTTAGTGCAGATGCAAAACTAAGCACAGATCCTTATGCCAGATATCAATATGCTCAAGCTCTTTATAAATCAGGCAAAACCAATGAAGCAATTAGTGAATTCCGATCAATTCAGGAAAAATTTCCAAATTCTGATTATGCTGAAGTTTCACTTTATACAATTGGATGGATACATTTTCAGAAAAAAGAATACACACAATCTATAGCGCAATACAATACAGTAATTTCAAAATATCCAAATACAAAACTTGAACCAATAATTTATTATTCAATTGGTGATGCTCAATTCAATATGGAGAAATATGATTCTGCAATTGTTAATTATGAAAAAGTTTTATCTCAATTTCCATCTTCGCAATATGTATTTGATGCGGTAACAGGTATTCAATACAGTTATGTTGCAAAAGGGAACCCCGAAAAAGCTGTTTCTTTTCTTGGCGAATTTGTTTCCAAAAATCCAAGTTTAAATTATGCTGATCAATTGATGTTTAAAAAAGGGGAAATTTATTACAGCTTGCGTCAGTACGAAAAAGCAAAATCAGAATATAAAAGTTTCACATCTGCTTATCCAAACAGCAAACTTGTCGCTGATGCTTATTATTGGATTGGTAAGAGTTCGCAAAATCTTGGTCAGGGCGAGGAAGCAATTATTAATTTTGATAAGGTATTTAACAACTTTAAAAATTCTGAATTAGCATCAGCATCAGTACTTGAAATGGGATTAATATATCGATCATCAAAAAATTATGATGCTGCTATCAGCACTTATAATCGTGGAATTAACGAACTTAAAAAATCTGCTAAAATTCCTGAATTCCAATACAATAAAGGAATGACATTATTGGAAAAGGATAGTTTTCAAGAGGCCTATTCTGTATTTGAAGAAGTAGTTATGTATTACCCAGGAACTGTGTTTGGTGATAAATCAAAATTTGAATTAGCATTAATAGATATTGCCGGAGGAAGGTACACGACAGCAGATGAGTATTTAACGTCTCTTTCAGAAAATAGAACAGATGACTTGGGAGCAAAATCACAATATTATCTTGGTCAATCTTTGTATGATCAGGCCAAATATAATGAAGCAATAACTGCGTTGGTTAGAGTTAGAACAGTTTATTCTCGATATGAAGAATGGCTAATGAGATCTTACTTGCTTTTAGGTGACTGTTACGTAAAACTTAACGATAAACGAAATGCTGCGGAAATGTATAGAGCTGTTCTGACTAAATACAGCGGAACTCCAATTGGAGATGAAGCCCAACAAAAATTGAGGAAAGTACAATGAGGCTAAAAATATTATTGATTTTATCATTTTCAATTCTTGTTGTTTATGCACAGGATGATAAAACAAAAAATCCAAATGTTGAACTCCCTGATTTTGTTATTACCGGCAAAAGTCAATTGAACATTAAGAAAGTTGATAAGATAAAACCAGATTTTATATCGTCTGTGAATGAAGATTTTATTAAACCAATTTATTCACCTGAAGAACTTGAGATCGGTGATTTTTCTAATCCGCTAAAAAGTGATATGAGTTTCTTAAATGATGTAAGTTTTTATAAAGGCAATATAGCTGCAGGGATTGGATTGTATACAATCCCGACAGTTAGCGCCAATTATGCTCATCCGTTTACGAATGGAATTGTTGAAGGAATGTTGAGTGGTGATTTTATAAGAGCTTATGAAGACAATAGCGATCGATATAATACAAGATTTGGATTTAATTTTACTTATTGGTCAGATATTGATGGGGAAGTATTTCCGGGGACACAGTTTAATGTTAACGGTAATTATGGAACTACGAGTTTTAAATTTTTTGCTTCAGAAAATCCTGAAGAACGAAGAAGCCTGAACTATGGAAAATTTGAAGTTGATGTAAAAAATGATTTTGGTAAAAATTTTCTATTTGGTTTGAACTTAACAAATCATGTAACGAATATTTCACAGGAAGAATTTGATGAAAACAATTTGCGCCTAAAAGGGGAAGCACTTTATAAATTAGCCGCAGTAAATGTTGGTGCAGCTATCGATTATCGTAACCATTCAATTAAAAATCTTTTAGGTGATAACGCTGGTAAAGATTATTTTTTGTTTCGGCCAACTGCCGGATTATTTTTTACTAAATTGATAAAGGGATCAATCGGTTGGACATTTTCTCGAGGAGCTGGTGAAACATATAACTCACTCTATGCTTCAGTTGCAATCAAGTTAGATAAAAACATTACAATCTTTGGTGAGTATGCACCAACAAGTGAATTTAGTAGTCCGGGAAACTTTGTAATTAAAAATAATTACTTTAACGTTGATAGTATTGGAAGTGTTTATTGGGAAAAAACCAGTGCATTAACTGCATCTGTAAAATATGAGTTTGGTAAATATTTTCAGCTTGATGGAGGACTGAGATATTATAAATCAGACGCTTTCCCATATTTTGGACCATCTTCTGATTCTGGTAAATTTGATTTGCATTATGCGGATATGAAAAATATAAATCCATACGCAAACTTTTTATTTTATCTTGGACCGTACGGTGAATTTTATAGTACATTAGAGTTATCTGATATCAGAGATATAGATGGAAATTTAATCCCTTATTTACCAGTGTTTACTCTAAATGCTGCATATAGTTATAAATTTCAGAATGGATTAACCTCTATTGCAAGATTAGATTATCAATCAAACAGATATGCAGATATTAAGAATGAAATTTCAATAGGTGATTATTTTGATTTAGGTTTATCATTCATATATTCATTCCAGCCAAATCTTGATTTAACGTTGGATATAAATAATATTCTAAATCAGAAAAATTACTTCTGGAATGGATACAAAGAAGTTCCATTAAATATCATCATCGGTGTTAATTATCGCTTGTAAATATTTACAAAAGAAACATGACTAAAGCAGAATTAATAAGAAAAGTTGCAAAAAATGTTGGTGTTCCAGATACGGATGCTAAAATATTTTTTGAATTATTCTTAAAAAGAATTTCGGCAATAGTAGAAATTGGTCACTCAATTTTTGTTAAGGATTTTGGATATTTCCATCTCATAAAAGGGAGTATTAAAAAACCTATTTTTAGTTTTAAGGATAATGACGCTTCCGAAGAGGCAGTAGAACTTGTACTTTTTTCTGAAGACAAAGATCTTCGGAAATCAGATACAAAAGGGTTAGTATTTAATATCCCTTTCTTTGATGAAGATGATTATCATCCTATTGATTCTGCATTTAGTTTGAGCATTGGTAAACCTTTAATTCCCTTACGGGGAGTTCCTTTTGATAATATATATATGCCGACTTCAGGATATGAATACAGAAGACTAATCGAATCTAAAGTTGAAAAAATTATTGCATCCTCAGAGATTGCAGAGTCTGAAGAGAATTTCCCAACTCTTGTGATTGATGCTCGTTCATACAACTCTAACCAGGTTCAATTACAGTGGGATGATAAATCTAGTTCTGGAATAATTGATAAATCAACTGAAGATAAACTTGCTTCTGAAGTAAAATCGGAATTGAGTGAATATGAAAAACAGACTAAAGAATTAAAGAATATAGCCTGGGATTTTGGAGAGGACCTTTCACAGCAAATTGAAGTTGACTCTATTCTTGATATTGCCGATGAACGAATTAATATGGAGACTAATTCTAAAGAGAAATTACTATCAGAAGATGTTACTCAAAAAGTTGAAAATGAACCTGAGGAAGTCAGTTTCGTTCAAAAGGAAACGATATCTGAGGAAAAATTTGCAGATGAATCTGAATTTGTTGAAGAAATTACTCTTGATCAGTCCTCGGAAAAATTGGATGAGTTATTAGAAAGTGAAAATGAGCCAACTGCAGTAATAGAAGAAGTAATAGATCAAAACATAGTTGAAGAATATGATGACGGTTTAAAGATTCAGAATGAAAATGAGGAAGAAATTATTGATGAATTGAATAATGAAATAATCATTGAGGATAATTTTGAAAATCCTATTGGAGAAGGTGAATCTTTAACAGAGGAAAATGTACTGACTGAAACAGAATTGTCTGATGATGAATTCTGGAAAAGTACTTCAAAATATTTTGAACCATATAATCCCGGTGCTGATAAAAATAACAAAGATTTTGAAGATGTAAACTCAATTATTGATAGTTCTATTTCAGATGATTCTAAGGAATCTGACCAAAAAATGGTTGAAGAAATTAGAGAAGTAATAGAAAATGATTTGGTGCTAGATGTTCCTTCTCTCGATGAAAAAGAAAACTTAAATAACAATAATAAAATTCAAGAAAATAATATGGATGAAAATAAAGAGGAAGAATTAATCGAATTAGAAAAAGTACCGGAACAAAAAGCTGAATATTTCGAACCGACTAAAAAGAAGAATCTTGTCTCTTTTATTGTATTTCCATTATTAGTAATTCTATTGTCTTTAGCGCTCTATTGGTATTTAGAGTTTTATAAAAAAAATGAAGTTGTTCCCAAACCTAAACAGATAGTATTAAATTCTAATAATGCAAAGATTGTGCAGAGAAATTTTGATATTCCTGTAACATATCCTTATCTGCCTAAAGTTAATGAGACTACAATTTCCGAAACTGAATCTACCAGGAATATTGATCAGAATTTAACATCTGAAAAAAATGAAGTTATAAAAACAGAGCCAATTAAAACAGAAGAAAAGAAAATTCCAAAACAAAAAGAGACTGAAACTAAGAAAATAGTTAGTCCTGTTATTCCTACAGGGAAGTCACTTAATGTCGGTAACAATATTTACAAATATGGCGATTATTATGTTGTTCAGGTTGCTGCATTCAGATCCAGTTCCATCTCAGAAAATGAAGCAGGGAAGTACAGGAACAAAGGATATAATTCTTTTGTAGAAGCAGCTGAAATTCCTGAACGTGGAACTTGGTATAGAGTAAGGGTTGGAAATTTTTCATCAAAAGAAGAAGCCCAGAATTTTTTAGAAAAAAACATTAGATAATTAATTTATTAAAGGATAGATATGAACTTATTAGATATTTTCTTAAAAGGTGGATTTATCATGTGGCCGATACTTCTCAGTTCAATAATCGGACTTGCAGTATCAATCGACCGATTTATAATGTTAAGAAAAGCAAAAATTAACGTTCCGGCCTTTATGGTTAGAATAAGAGGATTTATAAAGAAAAAAGATATTTCAGGTGCAATAAGTTATTGCATGCAGGAAAAATCGCCTGTTGCAAATATTGTTCGTAAAGGATTAAAGAAATACAAATACGGACATGATAGAGTTAAAGATGCAATAGAAAATGCCGGCAGCCAGGAAATAAGCAAATTAGAAAAAGGATTATCAGTACTAGCGTCCGTTGCAGGTATTGCTCCATTGTTAGGATTTCTTGGAACAGTTACAGGAATGATTCAGGCTTTTATGACAATTCAAGATTTAGCTGGTGCAGCAAATCCCAGTGATCTTGCCGGTGGAATTTGGGAAGCACTAATTACAACTGCATTTGGTCTGATAATTGGCATCCCGGCGTTTGCATTATATAATTACTTTCTAAGTGCAGTTAAAAAATTAGTTGGTGAGATGGAAACCGTCGCTAACGATGTTATTGATGTAATTCAGGATGGTGGAAAAGATGAAGCGGAAATTGATGACGAAATTGAAATGGAATTATAGGTAACCAAATGAAATTTAAACTATCTAAAGAACCACTAAGCATATTTGCTTATTCCTCTTTAACAGATATTGTGATGCTGCTGCTTATATTCTTTTTACTCACTTCGCAATTTGTTATTCAAACAGGAGTTAAAGTAAAACTTCCCGGTTCAAAGATGAATGAAAAATCTGAACCATCTAGAATGGTAGTTACCTTAACACCAATGGGTGGAGTTTTTGCGGGAGAAGAAGAAATTAGCATAGATCAACTTCCTGTTAAGCTTGGTGAGATGAAGGCACAAACAAGTGAGGATAATCTTATAATTCGTGCTGATAAAACTGTTGCAATAGATCTGGTAATTAAAGTTATAGATGCAGCTAAAATTTCAAACATTGAGAAATTTACAATAGAAACTGAAAAAGAAAAGCTTTAATATGTATTTGTCAAATCAAAACGTTAGCCGTATCTCATACTCAGCTTCAATAGTATTTCACCTGATTTTACTTTTGCTGTTCCTTATAATCAATTTCAGTTTTGATTACCCTTCTAAAGAGTATGTTGAATTATCATTTGGAGTTTCAGGCGATGCAGGTTCTTCAGGTTCGGAAGGAACAGCGTTTGATGAAGTATTAGAGAAAGCCGAGTTGCAGGAAAAAGATATCACAAAAGACAAAAATCTTGAAGTAAAAGAAGTTGAGCTTCCAAAAGCAAAAAATACAGATGTAAGTGATGTTAATCCTGCTCAAAAAGATAAGGAAGTAAAAAAAGAAACTGTTAAACAAACTGAGCAGCGTGAAAGTGAAAATTCTACAGGTGATAAAAAAGGAAATCTAAATCAAGGCTCAGGCGATTTTGGTTTTCATTTTGAAGGCGGGGGATTAGGAACCAGAAAGATTTATAGCTATGTAATTCCTGCTTATCCCGAAGGAGTTAACAAGGAAATTGATATAAGATTAAAGTTTACAATTAAACCTGACGGAACAGTTGGTTCAATATTTTTGCTTTCTAAAGCAGATACAAGATTAGAGAATGCTGCAATAAATTCGCTTTGGCAGTGGAGATTTGAACCTTTAAATTCTAATCAGGTTCAAGGTGATCAAACTGCGGTTATTGTTTTTCCTTATCGACTGCAATAGGTTCTTCATGGTAATAGAATTTATAAAAGAAAAATTCTATTATAGTTAATAATGATAATGAGAATGCATCCCGATCAAACTGCATACCCAAACCTTTTGGTTCCATTACAACTTTAGCAACTATTCCAGTGATTGTCCAGCCTACAGCAAATAAAATAGCGATAAGTGAAATGTTTAGGAACCCTGCGGATAGATTCTCATCCTGCCATTTTTTTGTAAAGATTACTAATCCAAAAATAAGATGAACAAAAAAGATAAATGCTGTAATCATAATTCGGCATCCTCCTCGCGGGATTTACGATTTGCTAAACTCATTCCTAACGCTCCGCCAATCATTCCAAAAATTGAGTTTATTATAAAGTTACTGGACAAAATCATAAGCAAATAGATGATTGAAAAACCATTCTTTTGAATGTCTTTAGATACACTTTTAATCAGTTTTAAGGACTCATCAACCATTGGTCCTAAATCCCATTGACGCATTACTATTTCTGTTTGCGGCAGGGATTGTATAAAATCATTTGACTTTGTGAAGTAGGTTAAGAGCATTTCAAATGTTGTAATAAAGAGAGTTGCAAATAATCCTGTTAAGAATCCAAATCCTAAAGATTTTCCTACAAGTACTTTCTCATTTGAACTGTTGATTTTTTTATCAAGTAAAATTGAAATGGCTGCAGCAGCAGGTACTATAAGACAGCAGCTAAAGTTTTTTATTCCCGGAACTGTTGAAAGAACCGCGGCACCAAAGCCACACACAAGAGTTGGTAAATATTTTTTTAAAATCATAAATCTATTTTTGTTTTGTGAAAAGTAAATTTTCAATCGCACTTAAAATATATAGAAATACCGCAGAACCGAAAAGAAAACCGGTTAATGCTGATAATGACTTATTGTAATAATACACCCCAATGTTTACCAGAATAACATCTAATAACATGGGTGCAGAAAGTATCATCAGATACTTAGTTTTAATGATAAATAGTTTGTTATAAATCATAAGCATGAATGCAAAAAATAAAGCTCCCGAATAAATTCCTGTACATCTTGCACAAACTAAAAATGGAAGATCATTACAAATAAAAGATTTTGCAACACTCTGATGACAGACAGTTGAGAATAGTTGCTTATGAAAAGGGTATAAAGAATTGATACAATTGGAATCAAAACACGGACTAATAATTCCACCGAGCCAGACTACTGCAAAAATAAAAAGTCCAAATCGAACAAACCTTTGTATGAGAATCTGATTTATCAAAAAGGAATTTTCAATTGTTTTGATCGAATACTAACAGCTTTTTTGCTGTAAGAATATATAATCTATTATTAAGTAATATTCCGGAAATAATTTTTTGATCAATTTCTAACCCTGCTAAATCAATTTTAGTAAATTTTGAATCGATAGATTTTAGATAACTATGATAAACTTCTTCTCCGTTACTAATAATCATGTGATCAAATAGGATTCGAATACTATTCACTGGCTTATCGATACTTATTCTGTTAGTACCGTTCCCGAAATTATCAAAGATTACAATATCAGATCCATCTATAACAAAAATATAGTTCCAGGAAGATATTGCAAGTTGCTTTGGATTAGTAAGTTGATATTTGCCGGCATCGAATCCGCCAAAATTCATAATAAAATTCCCAAAAATATCGAACTTCATAATTCTTTTATTTTCAGAATCAATAAAATATAAGTCACCTTGATTTGAAGTTGCACAACTAAGCGGGTACCCAAATTGTTCTTGTAGAAATTCACTTTCCCGTCTATAAAGAGAAGATATAAAATTAAGATTTTTATCAAATCTTTTAATTTTGTGATTATTATTATCCGCAACGTAAATTGATAGAGGATCAGCAAAAACATCTGCGGGATCATCAAATGAATTTTCATCCCAGCCGTAACCACCAAAAGTATTCATTTGATTACCCAGAGTATCCAACAAAATAATTTCATCACTTCCGGAGTCTGAAACATAAATCAATCCATTTGCGGTAATATAAAATGATGATGCTCTGTTAAACTTTCCAATGGATTCTGAATACTCAAAACTCTGAGCGACTGTCAACGATGATATAGCTAAGAAAAGAGCTAATATATTTTTCATTCTATAATAAATCTTAATTGTTATTGTAAATTAAGTCAAGAAATCTACCAATCTCAAGTAACTTCGGTATCTTAAAAATGATTGCATTTAGAAATGATTTCAGATATATTTGGCATCAAAATTACTCGAAATATTGTCCTATGGTGTAATTGGCAACACACAACACTCTGGATGTTGGGTTTAAGGTTCGAGTCCTTATAGGACAACTTTCCATATTGAAGAATTTAGAATTATCAACGTAAAATATTAAGTTTTTTTTAATTCTAAATTATACATTCTAAATTCTTAATTAAATATTACATTGGCGCGTTCGTCTAGTGGCTTAGGACACCGCCCTCTCAAGGCGGGGATCACGGGTTCGAATCCCGTACGCGCTACAAATAATAGCGGACATTAAGTCCGCTTTCTTTATTTTATACCTTATGAAAAGATTTAATAAACATATTTTTATTTGTGAGAATAAAAGACCTGAAGGACACCCTAGAGGATGTTGTTTTGAAAAGGGAAGTGTCGAGGTACGCGAGCACTTAAAAATAAGATTAAAAGAGCTTGGATTGAATGCTGAGATTAGAGCAAATGGAGCAGGATGCCTGGATGCATGTGAATTTGGTGTTGCTATAGTAATTTATCCTGAGCAGATTTGGTATGGAGCTGTTACAAAAAATGATGTTGAAGAAATTATTCAGTCACACATCATTAATGATAAGCCTGTTGAAAGATTAAAAATAATTCATCCAAGATATAATAAAGATGCAAGACAAGATTAGTAAAGATTTTGCAAAACAAATTTTTGATATTCTTAAGAAAGAATATCCTAAAGTTAAACCTGCACTGGTTTATTCAAATCCATTTGAACTACTTATTGCAACAATTCTTTCTGCACAATGCACTGATGAAAGAGTAAACATCGTTACAAAAGAACTTTTTAAGAAGTATAATAAACCACAGGATTTTGTTAATCTTGCTCAAGAAGGATTAGAGAAAGAAATATTTTCAACCGGTTTTTATAAACAGAAAGCAAAAAGTATTAAAGCCTGCTGTGATGAATTAATCAGAAGCCATAAAGGTAAAGTGCCAGCGGATTTCGATGAACTGGTAAAACTTTCAGGTGTTGGAAGAAAAACAGCTTCTGTAATTGCAGGTAATGCTTTTGGAATTCCTGCCATAGCCGTTGATACTCATGTTAAACGGTTATCAAACTTACTGGGTTTTATTGATTCACAAAATCCCGATAAAATAGAATTAAGATTAAAAGAACTTTTACCAGAATCTTATTGGATAAATTCATCACACTGGCTTGCAACACATGGAAGAAAAATCTGTATTGCCAATAGACCAAAATG
>CALLZX010000186.1 GCA_937858935.1 uncultured Ignavibacteriales bacterium
AATTAAAGAAACCAGAATGGAAACCTGATTTTGGTCCAACTAAGTTTAATGCAAAAGCCGGCGGAACTGTAATTGGTGTGAGAGAATTTCTTATCGCATATAACATAAACTTAAATACGCGCGAAGAAAAATATGCTACTGATATTGCATTCGAATTAAGAGAGAAGGGTAGAAGCGCTCGTGAAGGCGGCAATGGTCCATTTTATTTTAAGAGTGAAAAAATCTTGAAGTACGAAAAAGAAAAATATCCTTGCGGTAGTTGTGATTTTGTTGGAAAAACAATTGATGAAACAATTAAACATTGCAATGAGCAACACAATTATGATTTAAAAGAACTATTAGATTTAAATGGAATTGATTCTAAAAAAGCGGAAGGACAATCAGTTAAAATTCCAGGCAAGTTTAAACATTGCAAAGCCATTGGCTGGATGGTTAATAAATATGATCGTGCACACATCTCCATCAATCCTACAAACTTCATAGTTACATCTAAGCATCGCGTTTCTGATGAAACAGAAAAACTTGCCGCTGAAAGAGGTTTACGTATTACGGGAAGTGAAATTGTTGGTATGGTTCCATTTCCAGCTTTACTTGAAACAGGGAAGTATTTTTTAAGAAAGCAACATCGTTCAACAGGAATTCCAATACGAGATATTCTAAATACAGCAGTTCAATCACTTGGATTAAATGATGTTTCAGAGTTTAAAATTGAAGAACGAGTTTTGGGATTACCAAAAAATCTGGACACAGCACTTGTTGAAATGAAACTTACAGATTTTGTTGATGAAGTCTCAAGAGAAACTCCAGCTCCCGGCGGTGGTTCAATTGCAGCCTTGTCCGGAGCGCTTGGTGCAGCTTTATCATCAATGGTTGCAAACCTAACTGCAAACAAACGTGGCAGCGATATAGAGATTGATAAAATTCTTACTGAGGCGGCTGATAAATGTCAGGAAATAAAAAACACATTAGTAAAAGCTGTAGATGATGATACAAATGCTTTTAATGATTATATGTCTGCAAGAAGATTGCCTAATAAAACAGCGGATGAAAAGAAACATCGTGAAGAAGCAATGCAGGATGGATTGAAGCAAGCTGTTCGTGTTCCATTAAACACTGCTCAGTTAAGCTATCAAGCAATTGAAATTGCACAGACTGTTGCAAGGTTTGGAAATCCGAATTCCATTACAGATGTTGGTGTCGGGGCACAAAGCGCATACACAGGAGGTCTTGGTGGA
>CALLZX010000187.1 GCA_937858935.1 uncultured Ignavibacteriales bacterium
AATCTTTAACTATATCCATTCCCAAATTGTAATTGATTACATAGCTTCTGTACTTCTCAATAAACGAAACATACTTATCAGCACTATTTTTTGTGCGCAAAGCATTTTTCATTAACCATTCCACGGTTTGCTCACGGGTCCATATTCCATCAAGAAAATTTCTTGCTGCTTCATTACCGGAATAACTGAAATTCTTCTGCAGATCTAAAACCTTGTAAAAAAGATCTGCTTCTGCAGGGTTTAATCCGGCTAACGGAAATAAAACTTCTTTTTCAAATTTAACTCTCTCATCACCGGGAAACGCCATCGGGATACCATAATTTGCGGTTCCTTCTGCAATTAAAGATTGAGGAGAAAATAAAGCATAAACTTTAAACTCGGGCCAGTTGCGTTTTTTTGCAAGATTAGATTCAAGCAAAACATTATAAACATGATGCCCCGGATAACCTTCGTGTGCAGCAAGATCAACGGCACGATCGATAAAGATTGGCAAATCAGTATTTACTTCAATTACACTGAAGAAATTTCCTTTGTACCAATTGTACGCGCCCCATGGTTTGTCTTTTACGTATTCAACTTTAAAGGATTCCTGTTCAGGAAGTTTAATATGATTTAAGGTTTTCGTTCTGCATTCATTAATAGCTGCATTAAAAACAGCTTCAAGTTTATCAGTAGGAATAACAAACTTCATTTTAAAATCATTTAATCTTTTAGCAACATCTCCGCTTCCGGGAAGAATTTTGTCTAACTCTATTATTGCTGATTGAAAAAATTCATCATTCTGTTTTGGAGCGGATGCATCATACAGAGCTTTTGTTTCTTCATCAAACGGAAGAAGCACTCCGTTTAGCATAAAGATTTTTGTTTTGCATGCAAGCAGTTGTTTGTAAAGATATCTGAACCTTAGTGTTTCCAATTCATCGGCTTTGTATTCGCCGAGAGATTCAAGTTCATTCAAAAGTTCATCTGTTTTTGATGATAAGCTTTTATATGCTGTTGAATCAAAAGGTAAATTTGATTTTAAACCGGAACGCCAATCTTCGGGGCCATAATAAGCATCAACAAAATCAGCATCATACTGCCCTAAATTTAAAACAAGCTTTACATAATCTTCTGCTATACTATTCATTTTCAACTCAAGATCACTTTGGATTACTGGTTCTTTTCTTTCACTGCAGGAAACAAAAATGAATACTATTGCTAAGATTAAAATTAATTTACTCACTTTTTAACCTGTTCTTTCTTGCATCAATAAAAGATTTAACTGCTAAAATTATAAACACCAGACATAAAATCGCCATTATTGCCTGCACTGTAACTGCGGCAGGTCTTTCAAGTTCTGCACCGCCAAGCATTTTGAAGAATTTTATTAATCCGCCAACTGTTCCCGCAAATCCAAGCAGAGTTAAAACAGCGGCACCATGCATTGCGTGCTTTAAGTATTTTTCATTAAGCGCCAGCCAGCCAAAGATTAACATTGGTATTCCAAAGAAAGTTGGGATGAGAGCGGTAATGCTTTCACTGCTTATTCCAAAGTAACCATATAAACCCATTAAAATAAATATCACACCGTAAGCAATTGTTAGTTTAGCCATTGGATCTCCATAAAATTATTTGTTTACAATCAGAATTTAATAAAAGGGAATGAAAGAAAAGAAAGCAAATTTTAGTCAGTTATGCTAAAATATTACAAAACAAATTGTTATAATTTATCTTAAGCAAGCATAGATTGAATTAGTTTTTTCAAAACTGCATCATCCACCGGTTTGATTAGGTAATTATGGGGAAAAGATAATTTTTCATCAAACAACCTTGTTCTTACTTGTTTATCGGCATTACCGGAAATAAAAATTACAGGTGTAGTTTTTATAGCGCAAAGTTGTTTTGCAAGTTCAACACCATCTAATTCACCCGCAATATTAATATCAACAAAAAGAATATCTAGTTTTTCTCTGGAGAAAATTTCAAAAGCTGTCTTGCTATTATTTGCAAGAAAGGTTGTTGCTAAGCCGGTTCTTTTTGCAATTAATGAAATATGAAGAGCAATTATAGCCTCGTCGTCTATTATTAACCCTTTGCGTTCTAACTTAGCCATAATTCTCCCTCTTTTATTATAACGTTAAATTGATTGTTCTTCATTTATCGGAAACTGAATCTTAAATGTTGCCCCATTACCGTTTTCAATAATTAAATTACCATTTAACTGGCTTACAAGATTTAAGATTAGATTCATACCAAGAGACTTTGCTTTTTTTGTGTCAAAGTTCTTTGGTAATCCTTTTCCGTTATCCTTTACAGTAATTTCTGCAAGAGATTCTTTACTCTTAACAGTAACTGATATTTTGCCTTTTTCTCTGGATTTAAACGCATGCTTTACTGAATTGGAAACAAGTTCGTGAAAAATTAAAGAAGCCGGCACGGCAGTGTTAATATCAAGTAAAAGATTTTCACCTTTAATTTCGGTTTTAATTCTATCCTCTGATAAGGAAGAATTAAATATTGAAATAATTGTTTTTAAATAATGCTTAAAATCTATTTGGGATAAATCATCAGATTCATAAAGATGCTTATGAATAACTGAAATAGAATGTATTCGATTTTTAGCAGTTTCCAGTATCGTTCTTGTTTTTGCATCAGAGATGTTTTCTGTTTGCAGAGATAATAAACTAGAGATTATCTGAAGATTATTTTTTACCCGGTGATGAATTTCTTTTAATAAAATTTCTTTTTCTCTAAGCGAATGAGAAAGTATTTCTTTAGTATTTCTTATCGAAGTTATATCTTCAAAAGTAGTATAAACCTGATAAGGTTTTGTTTCATTTCCTCTGAACTGCGGAATAGCATTAATTATTATCCACCTGTAGTTGTTGATTTTAGGATTATATACGCCCATTATTACACCACTTGCTGGTTTTCCGGTCTTAAGAGCGATCATAGAAGGGTGATCATTACCAGCAAACTCGCTCATATCTTCATGAACAGCTTTCCATCCTGAATCCATTGAATTTCGTTTTTGCATCTGTTCTACCGTTAAGCCTAAGATTTCCTCAGCCTTTGGATTAGCCGAAATTACATAGCCGTTAGGATCTAAATAAATAACACCCTGCTGCATCGTTTCAAACATTGTACGGTACTTTATTTCGCTCTCGCTAAGCTTTGTTTCCTTTACTTTACTGTCGTTAATATCATAAGAAACACCAACCAATTGTATATAAGGTATGTGATCGGTATTAATTTTAACAACAGCTCTCTCCTGTAGCCATCGCCATCTGCCGTCATTAGATTTTATTCTGTACTCATAGTTAAACACAGTATTTGGATTAGAAATACCTTTATTTAATTCCTCAACAAATCCATCCAGATCTTCAGGATGAATGTATTCCTTGTAATCATTTACGTTTATAATCCCGGAATTAAAAGGCAGCCAATTGAAAAATTTTCCAAATCGGTTTCCCATTTCTTTTGGATCTAATATATCCCAAATCCACCAGGAAACTCCTGCTGATTCAAAAGCCTGATCAAGTACCGTGTTCGCAACTTCAAGTTTATCAACAGTATCTCGGAGATCAGTAATATCTATGTATGTGATAACAACACCATCCGCAGATTCATCACTTCGTGTAAAAGGAGTTATTCGCTGAAGATAATGTCTGCTTCCTGTACTTTTAATTTGTTTATAAGAATATGATCGTTCTTCAATTACCTTTTTTGCTTCAACAAGAATATCTTTTTCAGTTATATCAGCAAAGTTGGATGCAAAATCATAAATAGGTCTTCCAATGTCATTTTCACGAAGATTAAAAACTTTTCTTAATTCCGGAGTAAACTTTCTTATTCTCATTTCAGAATCTAAAAACAAAGTTCCAATTTGTGTGCTGGCAAGTAAGTTTTCCATATCAAGCGTAAGATTTTCAAGTTCAGTATTTTTTGCTTGCAGTTCTGTGTTTATAGAATAAAGTTCTTCGTTTACAGATTGAAGTTCTTCATTTGCACTTTGCAGTTCCTCATTGCTGGCCATCAATTCTTCATTCGAAGCTTGCAGCTCTTCATTACTGGTCTCAAGTTCTTCTACGATATTTTGCTTTTCGGTATTTAGAACTTTTAATTCACTTTCAAGATCAGTAATTCTTTGATTGTTAATGTCCGTATCATTTCCAAGATTCATGGTAATTTTTATTGTATCTGTACTTTGAATAGATGGAAACTCAATCAGAAACACAGAATAATTATCAACCTCGATGAACGGAATCCTAACTATAATTGAAACTGTGTAGTTATTGTCGTTGTGTGTAAAAGTAGCATCCTTAATTTCAACAGGAATTTTATCAGCAGCAGCTCTTCTAACAGCATTACGCACGATTGATGATAAACCAGGTTCCAGCATGTCTATCAGGTTAGATGTAAAAACACCTTTACCAACGGTAAGATATTTGCCGATATCACCATTAATGAACATAATCTGGAAATTCTGATCAATAAATATGGATGGCGGAGAATGTAGTTCGGTTAAAGTTCTATAATAAGATTCTTCACTATGTGAATTGTTCTTTGCGTTGCTTGCGTAAGATTTATCAGGAGAAAGATATTTATAAAAAACAGATTTCTTAAAATCGTAATCATCAATATTGTTTCTTGATATTTGCTGACCTGATCTTTTATAAATTCTCCATTTAGGATCAAGAACTTCAAATTGTCCTTCATTATCGCTGATGTTCTCGCTGTGCCCAAGCAATAAAATTCCACCGCTGCGTAAAGAAAAGTGAAAATTACTAATTACACGTTTTTGTGTTTCCGGTTTTAGATATATTAATAAATTACGGCAGCTTATAATATCCATCCGGATAAATGGAGGATCTTTTACAAGGTTGTGTGCTGAAAAAATAACCTTTTCTCTTATTCGTTTTATTAATTGGAACTGATCTCCGGATTTTACAAAATAATTCTGAAGCCTTTCCTTTGCTATGTCTGTAATAATATTAACAGGATATAAAGCAGCGCTGGCTCTTTTAAGTGCATCTGTATCAATGTCAGTTGCAAAAATTTTATAATCACGATTAATTTTATTTCTTATCAGATATTCATCTAGCAAAATTGCAATCGTAAAAACTTCTTCACCAGTTGAACAAGCAGGAATCCATATGCGTATTGGATCTGTGGATTTTTTATCATTAAAAATCTTCCCAAATCCATTTAAAACAAGTGAATCAAAAGCTTCCGGATCACGGAAAAAATTTGTTACACCTATCATAAACTCTTTGTACAAAATAATTGCTTCATCTTCGTTTGAAGTAAAATATTTTTTGTAATCATCAAGTCTAATAATTCCTAAAATATCCATTCGCTTCTGAATTCTTCTGGCAAGTGTATTAGATTTATAAGTTCGAAAATCAATTCCTGTAATTTTATGTACTTCAGAAAGCAAATCTTTAAATAGAATATCTGTGTCAATTTTATCGCTGTCAAAAAAATCTGCTTTGCTTGTAGATAGATCGATAAGTTTTTTTGCAAGGTCGATTGGGGAGCCAATAAAATCTGCAAGATGCGTATGAAGCGCTGTATTAGGCATTCCATTAAACTGTGCAGTTTGCGGATCTTGAACCATTACGGTACCCCCTGAAGCTTTTACTGTTCTTATCCCTCTTGAACCATCACTTCCAGTGCCTGACAGGACGATAGCAACTGATCTTTCTGCACACTCACTACCGAGAGAATGAAAAAAAATATCAATCGGCAAGTTCAGTCTATCGAAGGGTGCTTTTTTAATCAGCTTTATTTTATTCCCTTTTAATGAAATGTTAACATCGCTGCGGTTTAAATAAATTTTGTTAGGCTGAATTTCCATTTCTTCAGTAACAGTAAGAATTTCCATCCCTGTATGTTTACCAAGAAGTTCATTCATTAAGCTTTTAAAATTTGGGGAAAGATGTTGAATGATGACAAAAGACATTCCTGTTTCACCGGGAATGTGATTAAAGAAATCCTGGATTGCATCCAATCCACCGGCAGAAGCACCTATACCAACTATCAACGGTTTAGATTCAGTAATGCTTGGAACTTGGTTCATAGAATGCCTTTCCACCTGTTAAAATTATTAATTAAATAAGTATGAATAATGAAACGAAGTGCGGGTCAATAAAGTTGATTGACTTAAATAATTGTGGCAAACATAGTAAGCCAATATTTCAAGTTCAATATTATAAAGATATTTTTATTTCATAATATCGCAAACAATTGATAGCACAAACGAATGTGGATTTATTATTCTAATTTTATAATCAGGTATTTTGTTCCATCAATTGTCAGCAAAATTTTGTTATCCCTTACAACTAACTCTTTTCCACTTACGAGGTCTTTTGCCTTATTTACATTATAGACCGCTGGTAAATCAAATTTCAAATCCTGCATCTCCGAACTTTTATTAACAATTGTTAGAACTCTTTCGTTCAAATCTGATCTTATAAAAGCATAAATATTCTCATCCGCTTGTAAAGTTAAAAAATCACCATATCTTAAAGCTGAATGTTCTTTTCTTATATGAATCAGTTTGCTTACATCTTCAAAGGTCTGTATTTCATTTTTGTCCAGATCGTAACCAAAACGCATCATTCTTCTGTTATCGGGGTCAGCAGCACCGGTCATTCCAATTTCATCTCCGTAATATATAATCGGAACACCAGGAATGGTTAATATGTATGCAAGGTGCAATTTTAATTTATCATAACTTTTAGGATCATCAACTTTAGGCGGATTGTTCCATGCAAAATCTCCAGCGCGTCCATCATTAATTGCAAGATCACCATCTGCGTAAGCCATATAACGGATTTTATCATGGCTATCCATTATATTGCCCATCAAATTGTTAAATCCGAACACCTGAAAACTTTTTTGCATCTGGTAATCAAGTAATTTGAAAGAAGCTTTTTCATCCAGAAAAGTTGGAACGGCAACATCATAAAGATTAAAATTAAACTGAGCACTTAACTGTCCGTTATTAACATAAGAGGCAATCATATCGATTCCACCAAACGATTCTCCGATCTGATATACTTCTTTATCAAGAGGTATCGCAATTTCTTTTTTCAATTTTTTAGTTAGTAATCTCCAGAATTCATTTGGAACATGTTTGACCGCGTCGTGTCTATAACCGTCAGCTCCGGTTACCTTTAACCACCAGACAGCATTGTCGGTCATAAACTCAAGTGCTTCGTAGGAACTAACAAAATCAAATGAAGGCATATAAGGTTCAAACCAGGTGGTTAAACGGTATTCATCCCATAATCTTAAGTTCAATCTTCCGTTTGGCAAATTAAAAGTTCCAAACCAATTACGATGATCTTTCCACATCCAATGCTCTTCATGAACATGATGTGCAACATAATCCAGATAAACTTTTGAATCTTTTTTGTGTGCTATGTCAATTAATTTTTTGACAAGAGTCATATCTCCAAAATGTTCTTCAACTTTGTTTGATGAAGTAGGCCAGTAACCGTGATAACCGGTGTACCAGCGATGAGGCGCAGGATATTCTCGATAAGCATTATTTGTATTATCAACGATTGGAGAAATCCATAAAGCATTTACACCAAGTTTATCAAAATATCCTGATTCCATTTTATTAATGATTCCCTGTAAATCCCCGCCATGATAGTTTGCTGGAGTAAAAAGAGAATCGTGTTTTACCGGATTGTCATTTGATATATCACCATTGCTAAAACGGTCAATCATTATGCTGTAAATTATATTATCATTTAAAGTATGAACCCCCGATTCACCGGCTATAACTCCATTGTGGATTTGGATCGTCTGAATATTTGTGTGCTTACCCATTCTGTTTACAGCAAGTCTAACAGTATGGTTACCTTTTAACATTTTTCCTTTTAGTGTAAGCGTAATTTCTCTTCCATTAATTTGTATAAGCTCTGCAGGAAATTTTTTGTTATCAAAGAGAACAATCAAACTTTCTTTGTTTACAACATTACTGCGATCCACATTTTCAAAATAGAAATTTAATTTCAATCCATCATTTGCATTTTTGGATCCAAGAACATGGAGAAACATTTTTTCTTTTACCGATTCTTCAATTATTCTTAGCGAGTTAAAATCACCCATCCCATTTGAAACCTTTACCGGGTTTGCCGGATCAACAACCTCTCTTCCATCAACATAAAATTTGTATTCATATCTTCCCGGATCAAGAGGAATTTCAATTTCAAAAATGCCATCATTATTTGCATCCCGCATTGGAAGATTTTGTCTATCCCAGCTGTTAAATTGTCCAAAAAGATTAACTTGTTTTTCTCCATCTTGCAGCTTGTAAGTGAAAAGATATTTTTGACTTTTTACTAGTTTAACAGGAATCTGATATACTTCTCCGTTATGCTTAAATGAAACTAATTCCATTCCAGAAAAATCATTTTTTGGGGTTAAAGAAAGTTCCATTGTTGAACTATTGTAGCTGGCATTAACATTTTTGGTTGGTGTAAATTCAACATTATAATCTTCAGAATAAAAAATATCACTGACCATAACTATTGTTGGCTGGTCCTGTGAAAGATTTATTGGCTGAATTAAATCGTGAATTGTCTGGGAAAAGTTTATCGAGGCTATAGTAATAATTGCTAGTAATATCTTTTTAAACATATTCCGATCCTGTAAGTTTAATAATATTATTTTCTGTTAAATTGATAACAATCTTGGAAATACTGTCTGCTAGTCTATCACAAGAATTTCTTAGATCAAATTTAATAAAAGAGGTTTAAAGATTAAGTAAAGAAAACAATTATTTACTTTAAATCCTTTAGTTCATCAAGATAATAGCAGTGATTGTGTTTTGTCATCCCAATTCTAGGATAATAATCAACTGCGGCGGGAGCAGACAGAAGAATTAGTTTTGCTTGCGGAGTCGCTTTTTTTGTTTCTTCAATTAGTTTTTTACCGATTCCTGTGTTCTGGAATTTGACATCCACGGCAAGATCTGAAAGATAAGTGCAGTACACAAAATCTGTAATTGATCTGGCAACTCCAACTAATGTACCTTCTACTCTTGCTGTCACAATCAAATTAGCGTTATTGCACATTGATGAGATTCTCTGCTCGTCATTTATCGGCCTTCGTTCAGCAAGGGTGCTGTTTTTAAGCACTTCAATAAATTCCGAAACATCAAGAGATTTTTCGATTGAATAAATGATCTCGCTCATACCATCTCCTTAAAATAAAAAAGCGAAGAACATTTCCATCCTTCGCTTTAATGATACAAACTCAACTCAGATTATAAAGCGTTATCTTTTGCAGCTTTAGCTATTCTGAATTTTAATACTCTCTTAGCTGGGATAACCATTGTAGCGCCTGTAGCTGGGTTTCTTCCCATTCTTTTCTTTCTGTTAACAACTACTAATTTACCTAAACCAGGAATTGTGAAAGCTTTCTTAGCCTCTTTGTATGCTAAGGCTACGAGTTCTTCTAAATACTGACCAGCCAATTTTTTTGTAACGCCGGTCTTCTTTGCCATATGATCAAGAATCTGACCTTTGGTCATTGGTTTTGCTGCCATAAATAGCCCTCTCTTTTAATTAATGAATGTTGTTTAATTACAAAGCGAAAATAAATATATTTTATTTGAAAAGAAAAGATTTCCAGATAAAAAATATTTTTAACACGCAGTTCAATACCATAAATTGAGGGTGCAATCAACCCGTAATTCATCCAATGCCCTGTAATTAACTTTGATGCACAATTGTTAATTCATTATTTTAATCTTTAATAAAATAATGTTGATTTAATTTTATATGCTCAGGAATATTTTAGCACTCTTAATTATTACTTCTGTTGTTGCTACGGCCCAAATTCAGGACTCAGTTACAGCAGATTTAAAAATTTATTCCGATTCACTTTCAACAAAACCAGACTCCATTCTTACAAGTGATTCTTTATTAATAGTGACTGAACGTGATTCTATCGTTCCGCTTTACTCTTCTCCGCTAACTGATAAAAGTTTTATTGCATCTAATAAAGAACTGCTTAAGCTTGAATATCAATACACTGGAGACTATTTAAGATTATCTCAGTTTAACTTTGTTAAGAATTTAGGATTTACCGGACAACCGAACGAAACTTTTCTTTACGGAGTAGGTAATGATGCTGTTAGTTATCTTATGGATGGAATTTCTTATAATGATCGGCAGTCTAATTCACTGAATCTTAATCTTCTGCAAAGTGAAGACGTTGATTCAATTGAAGTGATTCCGCTTCCTCGCGGATTTCTTTACGGCGCATATAACAATCCTGTTGGCGTAAATTTTATTACAAAAGATTTTCTCTCAGCCCAGCCATATACAAGAATAAGATTTTACCAGGGCACAAATCGCGATATGATGTTTGATGGAATATTTAATGCAATTATAACAAACAAACTTATTGCCTCTTTTGATATTACAAACAGAATT
>CALLZX010000188.1 GCA_937858935.1 uncultured Ignavibacteriales bacterium
TACGCTGTTCGGTAACACTTCTTGAAAAGAAATAAACTACAAATACAATCAGCACTAAAATGAAAATGATGTAAACAATTATTGTCCATCCAGAAACTGAAAACGCTGCTAACAATCCTTCCCATAGATTAAAAATAAAAAATGGAGGAAGCGTATCAACCTTATCTTTAAGATTTAATTTTGCCAGTGCAAGATTATGCTTAACGTCTTCATCAGTTGGTGACAGTTTCAAAGCTTTTTCATAATACAAAATTGCAAATCCAACTTTGCCTAAACGATAATGTGCATTACCCAAATTGTAGTAAAGTGAAGTTCCTTCAAATCCGTCTAACAGAAGTTTGTTATATTCATCAATTGCAAGTTGGTAACGATTATTTTTATAATATTCATTTGCAGTTTGCATTATCGAATATGAATCTGCTTTAGCTAAAGACGATAGGAAAATTAAAAGACAAAATATGTTAATCAAATATTTTTTCATTTTGCAATTGATCTTTCAATATCAATAACAACATCAGAAAATGCCTGATACATTTCATTCATTGCCTGTGATGGGTTTGTTCCTGGTGCAAATCTTATAAACTCACATTTCTGTGCATTCGTCTTCATCTTCTCAACTAATTCAGGTTTGATATTTCGTTTTAACAATTCATCTGCTGCTCTATCGAGCGTAAACTCAGATTTGGGTATATGAAATTTGTCTTCAAGATATCCAAATAAAGCTTGAGATATTTCTGAATAGAATGATTCAATATTATTTGCATCAAGAAGTTTCTTTGCTGTTTTAAATCGCTTACGAGCTACTTTTTCTGCTTTGGAATAACGTAATAGCTGCTGATTACCAGAAAGTTTGTCTTGCTTCCGTTTCCAGCCGATTAATACAAATGCTGATATCATTGGAATAATTGATGCAGCCCAAAATTCTGGTTTTAAAATTAAAACATCACCTTGGAATTCTACATCATCGAACTTTGTTTTGATATAACGAATATCATTATCAAGTTGCAGAATATTTTGCTGATCAGTATAATCTTCAGCACTTCCCTGCCCTTGCTCAATCTCAACATTAAAAGATTTAGATCTTATAGTCTTATATGATTTTGTTTCGGGATCAAAGTATGAAAATTCAATGGCAGGGATTTCCCTTGCACCGGCAATTCTTGGAATCAATAAATACTCAGCTTTTTTTGTTCCGCCAATTTTTCCAGAACGATTTATCTGCTCATCTGTTTTGGGATCATATTTTTCAAAACCATTCGGCAACTCAAATGATGGAAGTTCAAGCAACTTAAGGTTGCCCGTTCCACTTATATCAAACTTTAAAGTGATCGGCTCATTCGTTTTAGTTTTTTGTTTATCAATTGAAGCCGAAAAATTAAAATTGCCAACTGCACCTCTGAACGAAGTTGGTTTATTATTATCTGGTAATGGAATAACATCAACCTTTAACGTATTTGATTTAGCAGGATACTCAACAATTTCTGATCGCCCAAATGGATCACCAAAAAAATCATCCCAAACATTATTTGGATTTTTTTTCTTCTGAATTTGAATTGGAATTGTTAATTCGAATGGAGTAACTTCTAATTTTCCAGATTGACTTGGGAACAATGCAACTCGTTTTAACAATCCAACTTTGTACTGCTTACCATCAATCACTTCATTTCCAAATGAAATATTTCTTGCGGTTTCTAATTCTTCGGCCCAAAATCCCTGATACTGCGGGAGTTTATCAACAGACATTTGAGCGGCTATATTCAATCTTGTATATAGTTTGTAGGTTATCGTAACTTGTTCACCCTGATATACTTTGTTCTTATCTATTGAAGCGCGGATAAATAAATTCTCGGCAATTTCCTGATTAGAAACTCCACTGCTATTATTTTCATCTTTTGGTTTTTGAGATCCTTTAACAACTGTAATTTTAATCGGACTTGTAGTATAAGTTTGCCCTTCTGATAGGATTGAAGCACTGCCAATTGTAAATGAGCCAGTTGTATTTGGCATTAAGATGTAAGATAAAGTTAATGATGATGAAGACACACCATTAATTATCTGCATACTTGTAGATTGATTAGGACCGGAAAGAACTCTAAAATCTTTTAACGATGGAGGATTAAAATTTTTTAATCCATTTAAATTTTTGCCTTCAAACGTAAATTCCAGCTGAAAGCGATCATTCTCAGCAACTTTATTATTGTCCACAGTTGCAACAAATGACTGCGCAAAAGTAATTGAACTAAACAAAAACAAATAAAATAAAAATGCTATTTTTAACATTACCAATCTTTATCCGTTTTTCTAACATTAGTTTTTACTTTTCTTAACTGTTTCTGTAAATCTTTTTCATTATTCTTTAATGCATCAAGAATGCGCTGAGCTTCATCCTTAGAAATTTTTTGTTCTTTTTGCTGCTGAGGCTGCTTTGTGTTATCCTGCTTTGCTTCTTGATCTTTAGGCTGCTGCTGTTGATCTTTATTCTGCTGGTCTTTGTTTTGCTGATCCTGATTTTGATTCTGTTGCTGCTGTTGATCCTGTTTATTCTGATCATTCTTATTTTGATCGTTCTTATCCTGCTTATCTTTATCTTTATTCTTCAACATCTCAAGCGCATAAGATAAGTTATATTTTGTATCCTGATCATTTGGATTAAACTTTAATGCGTTTTTATACGCTTCTATACTCTCTTCAATTTTATTTGATTTTAGTAATGAGTTACCAACATTGTGAAATATTTTTCCGCGACTTTCATTATCCTTAGCATTTTCAAAAGCACTTTGATATGATTTTATAGCATCATCATATTTTTCTTGTTTGTAATATGTATTTCCAAGATTAAAATTTGCTTCATAACTTTTTGGTGAATTTTCTACCACTTTTCTAAAATCAACTTCAGCATCTGTATATTTTTTTTCATCATACTTATCAACACCTTTATTTAAAGTGCTTCTGTTGGATTGAGCAAATGAAATAGATGAAAATAAAAGTATAATTATTGCAGTTATAATACTAAACCGATTGTCATTCCGAACTTGTCTCGGAATATTATTAGTTAGATCCTGAAATAAATTCAGGATGACATTTAAATAATTCCTAATCATTTTTCTTCTGATTCAATTCCTAATTTTCTATTCAACTTAGTAAAGAAAGGTGAACGTTTATCACTAATAAATATCTCAATTATCAACAGCAAAATTGCTGGTATTAAAAAGTAATAAAATCGATCTTCGTAATCAGTAACTTTTTTTACACCAAATTCTGCTTGCTCAAGTTTAGATAAATCGTTGTAAATTTTGTCAAGATAATCCTCATAGTTATTGCCGCGATAATATTTCCCATTTCCATTATTAGCAATTTCTTTAAGAATACTTTCATTTAATTTTGTTAATACAGTTTGTCCTGAATTATCTTGCTTAAATCCTGCTTCGTTTCCACGGTTATCATAAACTGGTATCGGAACTCCATCTGGTGAACCTAAACCGATTGTATAAATTTTTATTTCTTTATCGGTTGCTTCTTCAACTGCGGCGTCAATATCACCTTCGTGATCTTCTCCATCTGTAATTGCAATTATTGC
>CALLZX010000189.1 GCA_937858935.1 uncultured Ignavibacteriales bacterium
ATATCTTCAAATGCCCCCAATCTGCTTGCAATATCTCCTGAAGAGAGTGGATCACCATCATTAACAGTTACAATGCCTACAACATCTTTAACTTTTCCGTTTTGATCATGTTGCGGTTCAATGTAAACAACATCAAGTTGTGCTGGTTTTAGGCCAAATGCTTCTGGTGTTAGAACACCACTGCGCTTAGCAGCTAAGTCTCTCATCTCCGGTGCAACAGGTAATCCATAAACTTGTTTTTTTGTTATTATAAGAAATCCAACCGGATGAATTGGAACCAATGAACCGGGAGGCAACACAGGGCGCTGTACACCTTTTTGACCTCCTTTTTGAATAAAATCTTTAACATGAGAAAAATTTCCAAACTCGGTTTTATAAATAGCAGATTTGGCACCCATTGGAAGCGGCTTACCAACCTGTGCAATTACAACTCCAATTTCTCCGGCGGGTACCTGCACCCACGGATGTTTTGCAATATGAAAGATAGGCCAAAGTTTAAATCTAAGACCCGGCATTAAAAGTTGTTCTTGATAACCAGCCTCTCCATTAAATCCAATTGGATTATCATCGGTAAGCTTGGAGAATGAAAATCGCTTGTTTACTAGTCCAATTTCAGTTGGGCCAATACTTTTAAGTGATTTAAAAATTATTACAATGGCAGTTACAAGAAATATTATCAATAACATTGTAAAGACGGGAATTTCAGAGAGCACAGAATTAGATTCCATAAGATCCTCCAATAAATGTATTTATTTACATTAAGAATAATTCAAACTAAGCTTTCTTGTATAAGCTTTTTAATAAAACTGTTAAACAAGGTGAATGAAACATAAAAAATATTTTAATAACATCATTATACTTATAGCAAGCATTTGTATATATCTCTCATCACTACAAGTTCAGAAAACGCTACAGTTGATCTATTCATAACATTATATCATTAAAAATAAATAAAATTTTTCGGCACTCTTGTTGAGCATCAAGAAAAACAATTAATGCAGGAGAGGACATGAAACTACCACGAATTTTACTTAAGCTTTTTATAATTATATCCGCATATCTTTTTACAAATTGTTATGTGCCCCCGGAATCAATAATAAAACTTAAGCCCGAAATTGATCAAAGTGATTGGTACAAGGGAAAAGAAATTACAACACTTGATAGTGATTCTGTTAGTATAAGAATCTCTTTTGATCGAAGCCAAAAGAAAGATTATCTGTTCGATATGATTATTGAAAACAATTCTGAACAAACCATTCTAATTGAACCAGAAAAATTTAGTTACAAAACGAAAAGCGACAAAATTAAGTATGGCGATACAATAAAATCTGTGTATGCTAAAGATCCTGAAAAAGTAATACTAGAATTACAAAAGGCTAGCTCAAATCATCAAAGTAATATAGAAACACAAGCGATGATTTATTCGTTCGGATATTTTTTGCAATTTGCAGGACAAACCGCGGCACTAGTTACAGGTGATGCTGAGATTTCTGAAAGAACTGATGATCAAACAAGAAGGCTGCGAGAAAATGAATTAATTGATGATATTATTAATAACAGGATAAGTGAGTCGTTAGATAATTCGTCATATTTATGGGAAATTTTAGCTCTTAGAAAAACAACTCTATATCCGAATGAAAGTATTTCGGGTAAAGTATTTTTTCCGGTAAACGAATTTGCGAAAGCAATTGAGATTACTTTTCCAATAGATAAGTGTGACTTAAAAATTATTTATAACCAAACCAGTATTTCACCTTAGCAAATATGGAGTAAAAAACAAATTCTGGGGGAGTTTGTTTTTACAATACCATCTTTACAAACTCATTAGCTTTAAGCTTTCCAAAGATTATGTCGCGAATAATTTCTGAGCTTACTAATACAGTTAAATTTAAGCTAAGATACTTTCCTTTAGAGCTGACGTTTGAAGAAGATATTTTATATTCCATTCCTTCTGTAATCAATTCTATAGCTTTAATCATTTCATCAACATCCGTTCCGATTACTTTGTAATGCCAATCGCAAGGATATTCTATAGTTGGTTTTTTGCTGTTAGAGTCTAGAATCATTTTTTGTCATTCGCGTTATGGCTGGAATATTTCTTATCAAAATTTAATATGTCTATTGTCATCCTGCTTGTACAGGAATAATTAAACTATCAATCTTTATTAACCAAATAAACACCAGCGGTAATTATTAATCCGCTTAAGATCATAAATAAAGTAATATCTTCTTTAAGTAAAATCCAGGCGGCAATTACTGTTACAAAGGGCTCAAAGTAAAGATAAGCCCCGACTTTTGCAGATTCCATTTCTCGCAAAGCATAAGCCCAGATAACATAAGCTACGCCGCTACACAATAAACCTAAAAATAAAATGGCAACCCATCCAATACCAGAAAGATTTATTACAGAATTTATTGATGTTTTATTTATCGTAAATGGAATTATTA
>CALLZX010000190.1 GCA_937858935.1 uncultured Ignavibacteriales bacterium
ATTTGGCTCATTGTTAAGATCGCGGGCAGCTGCCATACCGAGTGCAGCAGAAATTGAGGTAGTTGCGTGTCCTGCACCAAAGGAATCGTATTCACTTTCACTTCGTTTTAGAAATCCACTAATGCCGTTTAATCTTCTGATTTTCTTTAAAGCTTCTTTTCTTCCAGTTAAAATTTTATGCGGATAAGCTTGATGTCCTGTATCCCAAACAACTAGATCGTATGGAGTGTTAAAAACTTTATGAATCGCTACAGTAAGTTCAACTGTTCCTAACCCGCCGCCAAAGTGCCCACCGATTTCAGAAATTGTATCAACTAAATATTCTCTAATATCCTTACAAAGACCTTTCAGCTCTGTAACATCCATCTGCTTTATATCTGATGGATAATTTACTTTTGAAAGTACAGGATATTTTACTGCTTCAGGCATTAATCGTCTCCATTGTTAATCAGAGTTTAATCTTCTTCTAAATTATTAATTTCGTTCAAATCTTTTTTTAATGTCGTTACTTTAAGTTCTGCTTTTTCAAGGACAGATAAACATTCCTTGGATAACTTTACACCTTCCTCAAAAAGCTGAATCGAATCTTCCAATCCAATCTCACTATTTTCCAATGATGTTGTAATCTCTTCAAGTCTTGCTAGTTTATCTTCAAAATTATCTGATGATTTTTTCTTGCTCATTTTATTTCAATGTCTCCATCATAAAACTTTATAGTTGCAGGCTCAGCAAAATTAAAATTATTCTTTCGCGATATAAATTTTGAATTTTGCTTGATTAGTGCAAATCCTTTTTTTAATGTCTTATCAATATCGTGCAGTTCAATCGATTTAGAAAGTAACGCAATTTTATTTGATAAAGCTAAAATTTTCTTCTCGATTTCTTTAACGATTTTATAAGAACACAGATCAACCATTTGAGAATATTTTCTAATCTTTTCTAACGGATATCTAAAAGCGTAAGAAGAAATCTGATCCTCTATTTCAGATCGATAATTTTCTAAAGTTCTCTCAATTATATCACAACTTAACGAATAAGAATCTTTTATAAAATTCTTTAATTCTTCAATATCCGGAGTTGCAAGTTCCATCGCAACTGATGGAGTAGGCGCTCTGAGATCAGCAACAAAATCTGCAATAGTAAAATCGACCTCGTGCCCAACTCCGCTTATTATTGGAATTTTTGATTTATAAATTGCTCTTGCAACAATCTCTTCGTTAAATGCCCAAAGGTCTTCAATTGAACCTCCGCCTCGTGCCAGGATTATAACATCAATATCTTTTAATAAATTCAATTTGCGGATATTATTTACAATATTTTCTGCAGCGCCAGCTCCCTGCACTTTTGTGGGCGCAATTAATAACTCTACCAACGGAAATCTGCGCTCAGCAACTGAAATCATATCTTTTACAGCAGCACCATCGGCAGCGGTTATCAATCCTATTTTTTTGGGGAAAGTTGGGATTTCCTTTTTAGATTCCTCATCAAACAAACCCTCTTCAAATAACTTTTTCTTTAGTCGCTCGAACGCTGCTTGAAGTTCACCGACTCCCGCAGGTTTCATCGAACGAACATCTATTTGATAACTTCCTCTCGGTGGATAAACCGTAATTCGTCCGGTAACAATTATTTTCATTCCATCTTCGGGAGTGAAGAAAACATAATTGTTTACTCCCTTCCACATTGTGCAGTTAATTACTGCACCTTCATCTTTAAGATTAAAATACCAATGTCCGGATCCGTGAGCTTTGAAGTTAGAAATTTCTCCTTCAATACTAATCTTTTCAAAAGTTGATTCAAGAATAAACTTTATTGATTTGGTAATTTCACTTACAGAAAATATTTGATCTTGAATTTCATTCATTGAAGTTATTCTGCACTCTGTTCAATTTTATTTTTCTGTTTATCCATTTCATTGTAATCTAATTCAGAACCGAGAACACTATGTGGAATTAGGTAAACAATAAACATTAATACGGAGGCAAAGATAACCCATCTTTTTGGGTTTGCAGATTTCTTTATTGCAACCAACGCAATTATCCAACCGATAACTGCTATTAGGGTTTTATTGTCTGTAAGATCGATACCAAATGGAACTCCCGTCCAGAACTCGCCAAAAGCATACTTTTGCATAATGGGACCAAAGATCATTCCACCAAGAATTAATAAACCAAAAGTCCAATAAGCAAGTTTTTTGTAATTCGGTTCTTTAGTAAAAAATTCGAGTCCTGTTCTTGTGGAAAACAGCATTGCCATAAAAATTAATATTACGTGTGGAATGATTACAAAGATCGGAACGTCACCCTTAAATCTTATAACAACAGGATGATTATTATTTAGAAATACTTTTTCAGAATCTTTTTGTAAAGTAATTCTATACATTAATTTTCCCGCAGGTGGTTGATGAGGTAACAATCCAGTAAGAAATCCTTTCTCATATTTCATTTCAACAGGATGCCATTCATCGTTGGTTTTGTAACGCTTCCATTCAAGAATGCCGCTAATATTTTCATCAGCTGTTTTTATTTTTATTTGATGATCATCTTCTCCGCCGTGACTTCTATCCAAAGCGTACTTTATCGTTTTACCATTTAAAGTTGTTTCACCGGAAAGCGGATAAGTTGGACCTGTCATTCGCTGATATGCGGCAGTTAGGACTGTTAAAACGAAAGCAATTATCCACAATAGAATTGATCTTTTCATTCATGCTCTAAAGAATTATTGAAAATTTTTGTGGGGAAATTTACAAATAAATTCAGCTAAAATTTAACGCTAATACCAAACGTTGGCAGGATTGGAAACACTAAACAAACGGAAGTTCGTTCCCTACAAAACACATTTTTATTCTTAAACCATTTACATAATTTGCAGATGCAAAAACACACAATAGGCTAGCGGGTAATATGTTATTTATAAATTCTAAAAAAAAAGTTTTAGCCGGTTTTCTTTTTTTCATCTTACTTTTTATAATATCAATTTCTTGTGATTCTACTGAACCGCCAAGTAATCTATCACTAACTCTTAAACTCGAAGATTTTTCCTGCACGGAAGTCTGGTTAAATTTTAAAACTACCAACTTACAACTGCCTAACAATGTAACCGTTTTCATTAATGAGCTGCAGGAAAGAACTTTTAATATAATCACAGCAGATACATTACTTTATATTGATTCACTTCTTCCAAATCAAAACTATTATTTTCAGATTATGAGTTTTTACAAATCTGAAGATGGTATAAAAAGTAATAAAGTAAGTGCTACAACGTTAGACACTACCTCTCACAACTTTACTTTTGGAACTTTTAACTTTGGACAGCATAGCAGCAGCACACTTTACGATGTTGCTATTATAAATGAAAATGATATTTGGGCAGTTGGTGAGATTTATATAAATGATTCGCTTGGTTATCCTGATCCAACTTGTTATAACGCTGTTCATTGGAACGGACAAAGCTGGGAATTGAAGCGGATATTATTCTATACAATTTGTGGACAACAAAGTAGAACCTCCTACCCTGTAAAAGCAATATTTGTATTTGACGAAAATGAAATTTGGATTGCAATGGATGGTGACCAAATTGCAAAACTTGAAAACGGCATACAAACAAAAACTATATGTTTGCCTTGGTCATTTGTAATTAACAAAATCTGGGGAAGCAGCAGTAATGATTTGTATGCAGTGGGTAACAACGGCAACATAGCACATTATAATGGCAGCAGATGGACAAAGATAGAGAGTGGGACAACATTAAATTTAACTTCAATTAGTGGAAATATTGCTGAAGTTTAT
>CALLZX010000191.1 GCA_937858935.1 uncultured Ignavibacteriales bacterium
GGAAGTTATGAACAGGTTTTTGATGCATCATCGCTATCAAGCGGAGTTTATGTTTATAAACTGCAAGCAGGAACTTTTACCAGTTCTAAGAAATTAATTCTGTTGAAATAGTTAGAAAATAAAATATACATTTTAGTATTATTGTTTGCTGTTAACGCATTACAATTATAAAATTACACTTATTTTATATTGGGCAAGAGTTGTTAATCGATAACTTAAAAAATAAGATTTGCTGAGAAACTTTTTACAACTTTACATAAGTTTGAAATACATATTCTCCCCGATATGTACAGAATAACTAAATTGTAAAAATATTTTTTAGGAGAATCTTATGAAGACTAAAGAATTCTTCGTTTTGTTTTTCTTTTTTATTGCTCTAATCTCTTCATATCTATACCCGCAAAACTCAGGAGAAATAATTTTTTCAAACAAACTTATTGATCCGATCAAACCAGTAAATCTAGTTTCTAGTTTTAATGCTGGTGATAATATTTATTCCGTTGCTTTTTTACCTCAAACAATTAAAGCTCTAAGAAATCAAAATACTAAATATGTGGATGTTGAGGTTTTTCTTTATGAGCTTAAACCACCTTTGTATGATTATCAGCAGCCCTCCGAAGAACAAATCGATTTTAGTAATCTAAAAGTTTCCGGTGATGCTTTATCAAATAAATATGTAATGTTGGATATTGTTCCAACTACTGAATCGATTACTGCTTATACTGAAAATCTTTCTTATGAAAAGTTTGGGAAAGAGTTCTACGGTCCCGTTAAGTTTGCACAAGCTTTAGGTAAATTAACTCCGGGCGAGCATACAATTGTTGTTAAAATAAGTATTAATTATGAAACAGTTGCAGAAGGAAAGTTTAAAGTAAACGGAAATGATTTTTTATCATACAATCAACTTGCAAACAACTTAAACGAAGCTGCAGATTATTTAAAGTATAAAGATGCGGGTTTTCCAAGTGCTGCTATGAACGATAATAAACTTGAAGCCGAAATGATTGCTGCATTTAAGAATTCCCAAACATATAAAGAAAGAATAAAAGGCCAGGTAATTAAACTTGTTATAATCGATCCGGATTGGATGATAAGAAGAAATGAGCTTACAGGAATAATTCTTCATAGATATATAAGGGCAACAGCGGCAGTAAAAAATGATGATGGAACTTGTACAGTCTGGCAGCTAATTACATTTCAACAGGATTATGTCGGCAATAAATTTGGTAAAACTAAATTTGATGGTGTTGGAGATCCATACAAAATTCCTTGCGAGAATGTCGGGAAGTAAGAACACAAGTTCTGTTTGATTTGTGATGATTTTAAAATCTGGAGTAGTGATTTTACACTACTCCAGATTTTTATATTATTTTACTTTACCTTGATTTGCAACTGCAGCAGCAGCTTTTGCGATTTCCTCCTGATCACCAAGATAATAATGTTTAATCGGTTTTAAGTTTTCATCCAACTCATACACCAAGGGAATACCTGTAGGTATATTTAATTCAACAATTTCATTATCCGGAATGTTATCAAGATATTTTACGAGTGCGCGTAAACTGTTTCCATGTGCGGTTATTAAAACACGTTTACCGGATTTTACCATTGGTGCAATTGTACCTAGCCAGTATGGCACAAAACGATCAACTGTATCTTTTAAACATTCTGTTAATGGTAGTTCATTTTCTGTAAGATCTGCATAACGCGGATCTTTGCCGGGAAATCGATCATCTGTTTTTTCTAATGCCGGAGGGGGAGTATCATAACTTCTTCTCCAAACCTTTACCTGGTCTTCACCAAACTTTTGAGCAGTTTCAGCTTTGTTTAATCCCTGCAATGCACCGTAATGTCTTTCGTTCAATCTCCAATGGCGGATAACAGGAATCCACATTAAATCTAATCCATCAAGAGTAAACCATAAAGTCCTGATTGCTCTTTTAAGAACAGAAGTATAAGCGATATCAAATTTATATCCTTCTTTGTGTAAAACTTCACCGGCTTTTTTTGCCTCAGCTAATCCTTTTTCAGAAAGATCAACATCAGTCCAGCC
>CALLZX010000192.1 GCA_937858935.1 uncultured Ignavibacteriales bacterium
GAGCTGATCTTGCAGTAAAAAGTAAATTAAACTCAGCAATTAGTTTTCCAATAATGTACAACGATAAAGTAATTCTAATTCTGTGTTTTTTCCTCGAGAAAGTTTCTGAAGCAGAAATTCATCGAGCTGAGGAAATATTTAGTTATTCTGAAGAAGTTGGGGAGATCATACAAAAGTTCAATATAACTTACTAAGTCTTGTATTTCCTATCTGAGAATTTGAAAATAATTAATTGGATCAGGGTTCTTGACAATATGAAAATAAGTTGATATCTTAAATCAGAGTAAAAAATCCGATTAAGAAATATAAATCATTATTTTAATGAGAAAAATATAAAACATAATCAGATAAAAAAGTCTTATTATAATTATTAAATAAAAAGGAGCGTATATGGTTCATCTAAACAAATTGCCCTTACAGAAGTTATTAATAGCATTTATAATCACAATATCTATGGCATTTATTTCCTGCGGCGATAATGCTCCTCAGGATCCATCAAAATTTAGCAATACAAAAAAAGTTGAAAATGCAGGTGGTCTTTCAGACTTTGAATTAGAAAATGGCATTGGGCCAATCAAGCAAAAAGTAGTATTAACAGCTATTGATCCCGTACTTGTTAAAAAAGGTCAGGGGATATTTGAGACTAAATGTGCAGCGTGCCATAAACTTGATGAAAGATATGTTGGGCCAGCTCAACGTGATGTTTTTAAAAGAAGAAGCCCAGAATACATCTTGAACTTTATGCTTAACCCTGAGGAAAATTATAAACGACATCCGGAAGCAAAAAAATTATTAGGCGAATATTTGACTCAAATGCCAAATCAAAATCTTACAATAGATGAAGCAAAAGCAATGCTTGATTACTTCCGAAAAATAGCAGACGAAAAATAACCAATATAAAAGGCAGCTTATGAAAAACATTTCAAGAAAAACTTTGTTGAGTGCTTTTGGAATTCTATTTTTAATTGCACTAACCTATGCTGGATGCAATCAATCAAAAACTTCACTTTCAGGAAATGAGGCAGAACAAGTTTATGTAGCACCAGGCACTTATGATGAATTTTATCTTTTTACTTCAGGTGGATTCAGCGGACAGATGGGTGTATATGGATTACCTTCTGGTAGGCACTTTAAAACAATTTCTGTGTTTGCACAAAATCCAGAAACAGGATATGGATATTCTGAAGAGACAAAAGCTATGCTTAATACAACGTATGGATTCATCCCATGGGATGATTCACATCATCCGGAATTTTCTATGACAGACGGTGTACCTGATGGAAGATTTATTTTTATTAATGGAAATAATACTCCGCGTGTTGCAAAGATTGATTTAAAGGAAT
>CALLZX010000193.1 GCA_937858935.1 uncultured Ignavibacteriales bacterium
GGATTTCGATTTGCTCGTGAGTCCTTTGATATAAAAATTAACTCAAGACGGATTTCTGAGTTATATATACTTCTTTCAACTAAATAGTGGTTTAAAATTGTCCAAATCCAAAGAAAAAATATTACTTCTAATTACAGATTTTCTGATGATAAATGCAGCCTGGTTTGTTTACAGTTACATTCGTTTGGAGACAGGGTGGTTTGCACTTTTAATTGCTCCTGAATTTTTCATTTCCGGGTTTGTAATTTATTTCTACTGGCTTATAATTTTTACTTTCGTTGGTATGTACCGCACTTGGTTTGCTTCTTCACGATTTGATGAAATATCCACTCTCTTTAAAGCCACTTTCTTCGGAATATTTTTACTCTTCTTCTTAATCTTTATTGATGACTATATGCACAATGTTGCAACTGCAACTCGCATTTTAATTTTTATTTATTGGGGATTGTTTTTGGTTTTTGTTGGTTCAGGAAGAATCATTATTAGAAGTGTACAAAGAAACTTATTGATTAAGGGTATTGGCAGAAGATGTGGCTTAGTTATAGGATTTAATGACAAGGGTAAAGAGGTACTGGATTCCATTAGTAATGCGCCTGCGCTTGGAATTGATATAGAAGCATTTGTTGCGGTGAAAAATGAGAACATTGGTAAAGATTATCATGGAATTAAAGTGGAAGGAACCACGGAACAGCTAGTTGAAATAATTGAAAAGTATAATGCTAAAGAAATTATTATCGCGTTAGAAAAAGAGGATCACGATGTACTTGTTGATGTAATCTCAAAAACGGAAGGTAAAAATCTTAGTTTAAAAATTGTCCCGGATCTTTATGAAATTTTAAGTGGTCAGGCACGTACCAGCCAGATTTATGGAATGCCGCTTATAGATATTATGCCGGAGTTAATGCCTGAGTGGGAAAAGAAACTTAAACGTCTGATGGATATTGTTGTTTCATTGTTGATTCTAATGATAAGTGCTCCGATTACAATTATAACTTCTATAGCAATTAAGATTGATAGTGAAGGTCCGATCTTTTTTAAGCAGGAAAGATTAGGACAAAACGGAAAACCATTTAAGGTATTAAAATTTCGTTCAATGATAAATGATGCCGAAAAACATACTGGTCCTGTTTGGTCACAGAAAGATGATCCGCGTATAACCCGGATGGGTAAGTTTGTAAGAAGAGTAAGGATTGATGAAATTCCGCAAATGTACAATGTACTTAAAGGTGAAATGAGTTTAGTCGGACCAAGACCAGAGCGTGCTTTTTTTGTAGAGAAACTTTCTCAGGAAATTCCATATTATAAAAGAAGATTAAAAGTTCGTCCCGGAGTTACCGGCTGGGCACAGATAAAACACAAGTATGATGAAACAATTGAAGATGTAAAAATTAAATTACGTTATGATCTTTTTTATATTGAAAATATGTCTATAAGAATGGATTTTAAAATATTATTACGTACCGTGTTTGTAGTTCTTTTTGGCAAGGGGCACTATGATTAAGATACATAGTCATTCTATGGTCAAGCAATGGTCATTTATAGTAATTAGTTGATAAATTAGATTGTATTAATTTCTATTTTTAATTGGAGGATTCAATGAAATTAGAAGAGTTGAGGGTTTAGCAATTATCATTGAATTTGGCTAAAGAAATTTGGATGAAAGTAATTAAATGGGATTATTTTTCAAAAGATACTATTGGAAAACAATTAGTCAGAGCAGCTGATTCAGTTGCAGCAAATTTGAGTGAAGGTTTTAGAAGATATTTTTATAAAGAAGAAAGACAATTTTGTTATTATTCCAGAGGCTCTTTGTAAGAAACTAAAACCTGGTTGACAAAAGCATCAAATAGAAAATTGATTTCGAACGAAGCATTTGAAAAGTTTGAAAAAGAAATTAACGATTTAGGTGTTAAACTAAATAATTACATAAATGCTATTGGTAAAAATTCCAATAATAAAAATGAAGAATGACTTAATAACTATGAGTGGCCCAATGACTATGAATGACCTAATGATAAAAATAAACTTAAATAGTTTTCAATTTAAAATCTATAGATATGAGTAACTCAAAAGCCCTAGTCATCATTCCAACATACAACGAGC
>CALLZX010000194.1 GCA_937858935.1 uncultured Ignavibacteriales bacterium
AGATAGATATAAAGATGCGGGAATGATTCTGACATTAAATATCAAAAAAGATTTTGTAAATAATAAGTTTGAAATATCTGAAGTTCAATATTTACCAACTTGGGTGTTTAAAGGTAATACAACAAAAGGCAGGGAATATCTCATTATACCATCAACAAATATTGCCGATACGACAATCAGTTTAACTAAAACTGAAAATGAAAAAATGAACCAGGCTTTTAATGATACACGTTATATAATTACTAAGTACACAAACAAAGTAAAACTAAGAGAGCATAGAGATTAGATTTGAAAAATAGATCGTCGCTGGTATTAATATTTTTAACTGTGTTTATAGACTTACTTGGCTTTGGAATTCTCATTCCAATTCTTCCATCATTCTCAGTAAAAGAATTGCACGTAGATGAAGCCGCAATTGGAATTGCAATTGCTATTTATTCGTTTGTACAGTTTTTATTTAATCCAGTACTCGGAAAGCTATCAGACAAGTATGGAAGAAAACCAGTTATAGTTGTTTGCTTATTTCTTAATGCTATGGGCTACATAGTTTTTGCATTTACACATTCTTACTTAATGCTATTAGTATCCAGAGTTATTGCAGGAATTGGTGGTAGCAGTATTGGTGTTGCGCAGGCTTACATTGCTGATGTTACAACTCGTGAGAATCGTTCTAAAGGAATGGGATTAATTGGAGCAGCATTTGGATTAGGATTCGTTTTTGGTCCGTTAATTGGAGGATTATTATCTAGCTACGGATATGCAGTTACAGGTTATGTTGCAGCTGGATTTTCATTCATAGCTTTTATTCTTACAATATTTTATTTACCGGAATCACTTAAACAAAAAGAAGAATCCGAAAATTTATCTGCTCATCCGCAACGAAGAAAACTATTTGATTTTGCAGCGATGAAAAAGATCTTACAGAAACCGGATTTAGCAGTTCTTATTCTTCTGTTTTTCATTCTTACATTTTCATTTGCAAACATCTACGGGACTTTCGCTTTGCTTGGATTAAAAGTTTATGGATTTACCGATATGCAAAATGGTTATATGTATGGAATCGTTGGATTATCTTCAGCAATTATTCAGGGTGGATTGATTGGCCGAATAAATAAATTAATGTCCAAAAAAATGATCTTAAGTATTGGTTCTATTTTAATGATGTTCTCCCTTGCTATGATTCCGTATGCAGGAACATTTTTAGGATTAGCAATTGTTTCAATTGTTTTGTCCTATGGTACAGGAACTTTTCAACCAACAGTTTTAAGTTTGATTTCCGAAGTTACTTCAGAATCAGAGCAGGGAATAACACTTGGAATAAATCAATCGCTTTCCTCATTCGCAAGGGTTTTGGGCCCGCTTTGGGGTGGATTTGCGTTTGAATATTTAGGTTACCCGTTTCCTTTTTTAACAGGAGCAGTTTTTACATTTATCATATTTTTATTAACGGTTTTTTATTTACCAAAAAAGATTAAGTTAGATTAGAAAATTATTTAAGAGAAAATGTTTAAAGTTGGAAAAGTTGAAATAGAAAAAGCGATATTGCTCGCACCAATGGAAGATGTTACAGACATTTCATTTCGGTTGGTTTGCCGAGAACTTGGCGCTGATGTTGTTTATACAGAATTTGTGAATTCAGAAGGATTAGTTCGTTCAAATGCTAAGACACACAACAAGCTAAAAATAATTGAAGCGGAAAGACCAGTTGGTATTCAGATTTACGGCAGCAGTATAGATTCGATGGTTGGTGCCGCAAGAATTGCGGAAGCAGAAAATCCGGATATGATTGATATTAATGCTGGATGCTGGGTAAAAAATGTTGTTGGCTGTGGAGCAGGTTCCGCTTTGTTAAAGGACATCCCATATTTGGTGCAACTTGTTAAAGCTGTGGTTGATTCTGTTTCTCTTCCTGTGACAGTTAAAACACGAATCGGATGGGATAACAATTCTATTCAAATTGTAGAAGTAGCAAAACGTCTCGAAGATGTTGGAGTAAAAGCATTAACTGTACATTGTAGGACTCGTGTAATGGGACATAAAGGTGATGCTGATTGGAGCTGGATTCCAAAAGTTAAAGAAGCCGTTTCAATGCCAATTGCTTTAAATGGAAATGTCCTTGATGCAAGCGATGTTAAACAAGCGTTTAACGAAACAAATGCCGATGCTGTAATGATCGCACGTGGTGCGATTGGAAATCCCTGGATTTTTCTTGAAGCAAAAGAAATTTTAGAAAAAGGATATATCCACACCAGAATTGATGATGAAATGAAAATCAATACTTGTATACGTCATCTGGATTTAGCAATTGGTGTTAAAGGTGAACGAAGAGCGGTAATTGAGCACAGAAAGTTTTATTCCGGATACCTAAAAGGAATGCATCATGCATCAAAAATTAGAAATGAATTGATGCAGTTCCTGGATTACATTCCGGTTAAAGATACTTTATTAAGATATTTGGATGAGCTAAAAAAAACAGAATTTTCTTTTTGATAGATTAAAATTATTATCATACGGTATTGAATTTATTCTCCTCACATAAACTTGCAAGAATTATCTCGACAGTATTTGTTCCACCATCATTTACAATAATCATTTTTACGATATTTGCTTATACTTTAGAATCAGAACCGATTAAACAAGTTCTAACTATTTTAACTGCATTGGTATTTGGTTTCGTCTCACCAATCGTACTTTTTTTAATACTTAGAAAAAAAGGTAAACTTGCTGATCAGGATGCTTCGATCAAAGAAGAAAGAACAATCCCATTTCTGATTGCAATTATTTTTTATCTAATTGGTTTATGGGTAATGATAAAATTTGAGTTGAATATTATTTCAATCGCATTTTGGTTTTGCTATATTTCTAATACAATAATTACAATTTTTATAAATAAATTCTGGAAAATTAGTGCACACGCAATGGGAGTGGCTGGACCTTTCTCCGCAATGGTTTTTGTATTTGGTTGGGTAGGGATTATTTTGTTACCAGTCGTAATTTTAGTTGGTTGGGCAAGAATAGAATTAAAATGTCATACAATTACGCAAGTATTAGCTGGAATTTTATTAGCTTCTTTTTCAGTTTATATTCAAATGAGTTTAATAGTAAAATACTTTAGTAGATAGAGTTTTATAATGATTAAATCAGAAGTAAAAAATAGTACTGCCATCATAACACTAAATCGTCCGGAAAAACGAAATGCACTCCATCCATTTCTTGTTGAACAGCTAAAGAATAAACTAGTTGAGTTTGAAAAAGATGATTCTGTAAAATCATTGATTATTACAGGTGAAGGAAATACGTTTTGTGCTGGTGCTGATCTCGAATATCTGCAACAAATATCCCAAAATTCTTCAATTGAAAATTATAAGGATTCAAAATCTATAGCAGAATTATTTTTAATGATTTATGAATTCTCAAAACCTACTATCGCAGCAGTTAATGGGTCAGCAATTGCGGGTGGATGCGGACTTGCTTCAGTTTGTGATTTTATTGTTGCGCATCCGGAAAAAAGTAAATTTGGCTACAGTGAAGTAAAAATAGGATTCATTCCAGCCATAGTTTCAATCTTTTTGATAAAAAAAGTTGGTGAAGGTTTGGCCAAGCAATTGTTATTAGAAGGCGAAATCATTTCTGGAAAGCGAGCATATGAAATTGGATTTGTAAATAATCTTGCTGAAGATGTAATTGATGAGTCATTAAAACTTGCAGAAAAATTAAACTGCAATTCAGTTGAAAGTATTAGATTAATAAAACAAATGATTAACACAATTTCAAATTTCTCAATACAGGAAGCTGTAAACCATTGTATTGGATTAAACACAATTAGCAGATCGACATCAGATTTCAAAAAGGGTATTGACTCTTTTCTTAATAAGGATAAATAAATGGATTTAAAAGCGCATATCAGAAATGTAAAGGATTTTCCTAAATCCGGAATAATGTTCAGAGATATTACAACTCTTCTTAAGAATCCCGAAGCATATACTTACACTCTTGAGCAGCTATTAGATTTTGCAAAAGATAAAAAAATTAACAAAGTAGTAGGAATAGAATCACGCGGTTTTATTTTTGGATCGGTGCTTGCACATAAACTTAATTGCGGGTTTATTCCTGTCCGCAAACCTGGTAAACTTCCTGCGGAAAAGGTTTCGATCTCATACTCATTAGAATATGGCGAAGACAGACTTGAAATGCATAAAGATGCTATTGAACCCGGCGACAAAGTTTTAGTTCACGATGATTTACTCGCTACTGGTGGAACAATGAATGCAGTTTGTCAATTAATCGAACAACTTGGTGGTGAAATTGTTCAGGTTTCATTTATTGTTGAGTTATCATTTCTAAACGGACGAGATAAATTAAAACCTTATGATGTTAGGTCGATAGTTAATTACGAAGATGAAAAATAGTTTACTGGAAAAACTTGAAAGAAGTACAGTTTATAAAAAATAATTCTGAACGATGGAGGGAAGTTGAATTATTTCTATCAAAAAAAACATCGTTTCGAGATCCTGATAAGCTAGCTGAATTATTTATCCAGTTGACTGATGATTTATCATACTCTAAGACTTTCTATCCTCAAAGCAAAACAACACAATATCTAAACAGTTTAACATCAAAACTTCATCAATCCGTTTATAAAAATAAAAAAGAAAAACGTAGCAGAATTGTCTCCTTCTGGAAATTTGAACTTCCAGAAATATTTTTTAAAAGTAGAAAAGAATTACTAATCTCATTAATAGTATTTTTTATTGCAGTTGTAATAGGTGTTGTTTCATCGGAGGGTGATACTGGATTTGTTAGATTAATTCTTGGTGACAGCTATGTAAATATGACTAAGGAAAACATCAAGAATGATGATCCGTTAGCTGTTTACAAGCAGATGAACGGTGTTGATATGTTTATGGGAATCACTTTTAACAACATCCGTGTCTCATTCTATGCTTTTATGGCAGGATTGCTTTTATCTGTTGGAACAATACTGTTATTGCTTTATAATGGAATTATGCTTGGTACTTTCCATCATTTATTCTATACAAAAGGGTTGCTGCTTAAATCATTATCTATCGTCTGGATTCATGGTACTTTAGAAATATCATCTATAATTATTGCTGGTTCAGCGGGCTTGATTTTAGGTAATTCAATTTTATTTCCCAAAACATACTCAAGAAGACAATCCTTTTTAATTTCAGCAAAAGACGGTGTAAAAATAATTGTGGGTTTGGTACCATTATTTATTATTGCTGGTTTTCTTGAATCATTTGTAACAAGATTTACGCAAATGCCCATATTTATAAACTTGATTATAATATTTTCATCATTATCGTTTATTATCTGGTATGTTATAATATATCCATTAAAACTAAGCAGAAGAGAAAAAAATGAATCCACAGAAAACTGAGTTTCAGCGTTATAGAGATTTTGGACAATTAATTAATGCAACTTTCGAATTTCTTCGGGAGAATTTTAAGCAGTTGTCAAAAGCTATTATATTTTTAGTTGGTCCGTTCATTCTATTATCGGGAATATTTGGTGGACTTTATCAAAAAGATCTATTTTCGTTTAAACCCACTACAACCTCTCTAAGTGAGTTCGGTATTTCGTTTGGCCTATATATTTTATTTGCAACTCTATCAGTGATGACTCTTATAAGTACTATTTATTCCTACATAATTATTTATATAAGAAAAGAGGATGATTCAATTATTGAAGTTGATGATGTATGGATTATGGTTAAAGGCAATATATTTAAAGTTATTCTCTTCAGCATTGGATACACCATTGTATCATTGCTTGCAACAATCTTATTAATAGTTCCAGGTATTTACGTAAGTATTGCCTTGATGATAATTTATATAATTGGATTAAATGAAGATAAAGGGTTCTTTGATTCAATGAGTAGGTCTTTCTATCTGGTAAAAAACAAATGGTGGTTTACGTTTGGATTGTTAATTGTTTTAAGTTTAATTCAAGGATTCCTGGGATTTCTATTTCAGGTTCCACAATATATCGCAATGTTTTTTGTTGCTTTTAACTCTGTGGATGGGAACGGAACCGATAGTGTGACGGAAATAATTCTAATTGTCACTTCAATTATTTCAACTTTGAATTTTGTTTTCTATGCAATCAGTTTTATTGGAATTGCTTTTCATTATTTCAGTCTTGTTGAACAGAAAGAAGCAAAAGGATTATTGGATAAAATTGAATCAATCTAAATTCAAATCCTTTACAGCCATACTTATTGTTCTTCTTTTTGCTGCAAATATTTCTGCGCAAAACGTAGTTTCTAAAAAACAAGAAAAACAGTTAGCTGCTAGTCCCTCATTTCAAAGTAATTTTTATGATTCTCTATCTATTAAATCTAATCTGTTTAATACAAAACGCAGTTCTATAAAGTATGACTCTTCGAGTATCATCGAACGTTCATTTGATTCCACCAAGATTAAATCCTATTTAAAAGATAAAGACTTTACATACTTTGAAGATCCAGAATATACAACGACCTTATGGGAAAGATTAATCGAATGGCTGAAGAGACAATTTGCAAAACTATCTCAATATGAATCTTATAATACTGTGTGGGATATTATTATTTATTTTCTAATGGCTTTAGCTGTGATTGCAATTATTTTTGGGATATATAAATCTGAGATTAAAGGGTTCTTCTTTTCAAACAAAAATAGTAATGGACTTAATGTTAATGAGTCATCTGAAGATATTCATGCGATTGACTTTGAAAAGATGATTGAAGAATCAATTGCTAGCAAAAAGTACAGGTACGCAATTAGATTAAATTATTTGCGATCACTAAAAATTCTTTCTGATAAAGAGATAATCAATTGGAAAATTGATAAAACTAATCGAGAGTTTATTAAAGAAATAAAACAAAATAATTTAAAGTCAAAGTTTGAAAAAATTACATCTGATTTTGAATCTATTTGGTATGGCGGATTTGAGATTGACTACAGGGAATATACACATCAGCAAAATAGTTATTCAGATTTCAATTCATCAATAGAAGTAATTCAAAAATGAAAAATCTGAAATTTATTATTCCGGTATCGATTGTTTTTATCGTTTTAGTGATAATAAAAATGTTTACTCCTGAACCAACTGATTGGAATATGAGTTTCTCAAAGAACGATAAAATTCCATTTGGTTCATTTATACTTTTTGATCAGTTAAACGCAATATTTCCAGGGCAAAAAATCGAGTCGACGAATCTTCCTTTTTATAATATTACCAGTGAAAGAAAAATTGAAAATAAAAATATTATAATTATCTGTAATCGGTTTGAACCTGATGAACTTGATGCTAAAGTATTGAGAAATTTATTAGAAAATGGAAACGATATATTTATTGCTGCTAATATTTTTGGAATTCAGCAGATTGACTCATTAAATATTTTTACAAATTACTCATTCTTTGGCGGATTTGATTCTGCCAGTGTTAATTTCATAAATCCTAATCTAAAAAGAGATGAAGACTATAGATTTACAAAAGGGAATTATAATCAGTATTTTCAATCCTTTGATACAAGTAAAGTAACCTTGTTGGGTAATAATGAAATTGACTTTGCAACCTTTCTAAATGTTAAAATCGGAAAAGGTAATTTATATCTGCATTCTATTCCAAATATCTTTACAAATTATAATATCCTAAAATCTGATAGAGATTATATTTCTAAATGTTTTTCGTACCTAACCGTAAGGGATGTTATTTGGGATGAGTATTATAAAGAGGTTAATAAATATCAAAGTACTCCTTTAAGATATATTCTAAGTCAACCATCACTCAGATGGGCATATTTTACTTTAATAATATCATTATTGTTTTTTGTGATATTTAAGGGAAGACGTGACCAAAGAATAATTCCAGTTGTAAAGCCATTGGCAAATACAACAATTGAATTTGTGAATACTGTTGGAAATTTATATTTCAAACAGTCCAATCATAAAAATATTGCGGAGAAAAAAATATCATATTTTATGGATCATATAAGAACCAAATATTCCATAAAAACATTACATTATTCTGATGATCTTGTTCAACAACTTTCAGATAAAAGTCTTGTGGAGAAAGCTGTAATTAAAAAGTTATTTAACTTATTTAATCTTGTCAATACTTCGATTACCATAAGACGAGACACTCTAATTGAATTAAATAATCTAATTGAAAATTTTTATTTAAAAACAGGTATATATGGAAAATGAAATGAATAGCAGAACTGATTTATCATCATTAAAAAAATCAGTTGATCATGTTAAAACTGAAATTAGAAAAATTATTGTCGGGCAGGATAAGACAATTGAATTGTTACTTGCCTCCATCTTTGCTGACGGGCATGTGCTCATTGAAGGTGTTCCGGGAATTGCAAAAACACTGATAGCTAAAATTCTTGCAAAAACAATTTCAGCTGATTTTTCAAGGATTCAATTTACTCCGGATCTTATGCCATCTGATATACTGGGAACTTCAGTCTATAATATGAAGACTTCAGAGTTTGATTATAAGCGCGGACCGGTTTATTCAAATATTGTTCTCATCGATGAGATAAATCGTTCACCTGCAAAAACTCAGGCTGCACTTTTTGAAGTGATGGAAGAACGACAGATAACAATGGATGGCACAACCTATCAGCTAGAAAATCCATTTATCGTGTTTGCGACACAAAACCCAATTGAGCATGAAGGAACTTACAAATTACCAGAAGCCCAATTAGACAGATTTATATTTAAAGTTGAAATGAATTATCCAAGTCTAGATGAGGAAATTAAAATACTTCTTGAGTACAACGATAGAAAATCCAAGAATGATTTAAGCTTAATCCAACCAATATTTTCTAAAGCTCAACTTGAAGCATTCCGACTGCAGATTCGCACTATTCATATTGAAGAAAAGATAGCTGCCTATATTGCAAATATTGTAAATCAAACTCGTAATTCAGGTGATTTATACTTGGGTGCCTCTCCTAGAGCTTCAATTGCTATTATGATAGGATCAAAAGCGATGGCTGCAATAAGGGGTAGAGACTTTGTAATTCCTGATGACGTTAAGGAGATTTCATATCCTGCGTTAAGGCATAGAATAATTCTTACACCGGAAAAAGAAATGGAAGGAAAAACCGCTGATGAAATAATTCATCAAATTCTAAACCGGGTTGAGGTTCCTAGGTAATGCGTTTCTTAAAGGAATTATTTCTTACTACCAGATTTCTTCTAATTGCTGCGGGAATAGTTCTACTATTTTTCTTTGGATATTATATACCAATTCTATTCTTAGTGTCTAGAGTTTTGTTATTAGCTTTTATAACCACCATTATAATTGAATCAATAATAATATTTTCAAATAAAGGAAATGTATTTGCCGAAAGGATTCTTGCAGATAGACTTTCAAATGGAGACGAGAATGAAATTAAAATAATATTAACAAATAATTACACCATAAAAATAAAAGTTAAAGTTATTGATGAACTTCCTTTTATATTCCAAATAAGAGATTTTGAAATAAACTCTGAGCTTGAAAAAAATACATCCAAAATATTTACCTACAATGTTAGACCTGTTAAAAGAGGTGAGTACCAATTTGGATCGCTAAATATTTATGTTTCAACTATGCTTAATATTGTAAGCCGTCGTTATAGATTGGAACAAAATAAAACTGCAGTCGTCTATCCATCGTATATTCAGATGAAAAAATATCAGCTTATGGCTGTGTCAAATAGATTGGTTGAAGTTGGCATAAAGAAAATACGCCGGATCGGCCATTCAATGGAGTTTGAACAAATTAAAGAATATGTGCATGGTGATGACTATAGAACTGTAAATTGGAAAGCAACTGCCCGCAAACGACAACTAATGGTTAATCACTTCGTGGATGAAAAATCTCAGCAGGTTTATTCAATTATTGATATGGGAAGAACCATGAAAATGCCATTCGATAAAATGTCCCTAGTAGACTTCGCCATTAACTCATCTTTAGTTATTTCAAATATTGCATTGCTTAAGCAGGACAAAGCTGGAATTATTGCGTTCAATAATAAAGTAACTTCAGTTTTGCCAGCTGAAAGAAGTCCTTTACAAATGAAAAAGATTGTTGAATTGCTATATAATCAAGAGACAGAATTTCTTGAATCTGATTATGAAAAATTGGCGGCAGTAACAAAATCAAAAATAAAACAAAGAAGTTTACTTTTGTTTTATACGAATTTTGAAACTGCCAATTCACTTAAGAGGCAATTAAAATATTTAAAAAGTCTATCATCATCTCATTTATTGATTGTTATATTCTTTAAGAATACAGGGCTTGATAAACTCTTGAATAGTAAATCTGAATCTATCGAAGAAATATATAGTAAAACTATTGCTGAAAAATTTTCATTTGAAAAGAAAATAATTCAAAAAGAATTAGCGGCTGCGGGAATTCAATCTATACTTACTACTCCACAGCAGTTATCTGTAAACACAATAAATAAATATTTAGAATTAAAGGCAAGGGGAATGATCTAATGGAAAATATTGGAATTGAAACAACACAGAATGTAGATATACAGTATAATGTTGCAAGCATTGGCGATAGAGTTTTATCTCAAATAATCGATATGCTTGTTTTATTTGGATACGGTTTTGGGATGATATTTGTAATTTTATTTTTGAGCGATACATTTTCCGGTTCATCATTTTATTATCCTACTGCGGTCTTCATAATATTATATCTTCCTTTTTTCTTCTATGATTTTCTCTGCGAAATATTCTTAAACGGCCAAACGATTGGTAAAAAAGTACTTAAAATAAAAGTTGTGAAAATTGATGGTTCACAACCTGGAATCGGGAGTTATTTTTTAAGATGGTTAATTAAACCAATTGATGTTTTCTTCACGTATGGTTCAGTCGGAATAATTACAATGCTGATCAATGGAAAGGGGCAGCGGCTTGGTGATCTTGCAGCAAATACAACTGTTATAAAACTGAAACAAGAAGTAAAACTTGAAGAAATTATGATTCCTAAAGTTATTCAGAATTACGAAGTCAAATTCCCACAGGTGAGTCTATTATCTGATAAAGATATTCAAGTAATTAAAGATGTAATCAATCATAGAAAAAATACTGATGCAGTTTCTTATCAGAATATTTTAGAAAAAGCTAAATCAGGTATTGCCAATAAAATGGGTGTGCAAAGCGAAATAAATGCTCTTTTCTTTTTAGATACAGTAATTAAAGATTATACTTATCTAAATTCAAATTAATGCTCTTTTACTTTCCAATCTTTTGGAGCAATAACAACAACAAATTCACCTTTGGAAATTTTTTCTTGAAAGGACTCAACTAAATCTTTTGGAAATCCACGCCAGGTTTCTTCAAATTTTTTGGTAATCTCTCTGCAAACAACTATATATCTTTTAGGTAAATACTCACTCAATTCTTTTAATAACTTTTCAATTCTGTACATAGATTCATAAAGAATAATTGTGCGGTTTTCCTCTGCTAATTCTTTAAGTTTTGTTTGTCTTCCTTTTTTCTGTGGAAGGAATCCTTCAAATATAAAAGCGTCGGTAGGAAGTCCGCTCATGCTGAGAGCCGCTATTAAAGCAACTGCACCAGGTATAGGAATTATTTCAATTCCTTTGTCAATACAAGCTGAAACAAGACGAACACCTGGATCAGAGATTAAGGGTGTTCCAGCATCAGAAATTAAAGCGGCAGTTTGGTTTGATAGAATTCTATTAATAACATGTTCGATTTTATTTTTCTCGTTAAAAGCATTTAAAGAAAATAATTCCTTCTTAATTTCTAAATGATTAAGTAGATTGCCGGAAGTTCGTGTATCCTCGCACAACACAAAATCAACTTCTTTAAGTGTCTCTATTGCACGAAGAGTTATGTCTTTAAGATTACCTATTGGAGTGCTAACAATGTAAAGTTTCATATTCAAAAATACTTTAAAACAGTTACGGCTCCAACAATGGAGCCGCACTGTGCAAGTAGTTAATATATATTTTAGTTATTGGACATCATTAAACTTAAAACTTTTCGGATAATTGTCAAGCCCTTATCGATTTCATTTTCAGTAATGTTAAGCGCAGGTCTAAATCTGATTGATTTTTCTCCGCAACCTAAAATCATAAGTTTTTCCTTATAACAATTTTCTCTGAACTGATTCCTAATTTCGGCTGATGGTAAATCAAAAGAACACATTAAACCCAATCCACGGGCATTACAAATTAGAGCTGGATATTCTTCTTGTATTTTAGAGAGCTGAAATTTAAGATGTTCACCAACTTTATTTGCGTTATCAACAAGTTTTTCATTATTAATAACATCAAGAATGAATTTTGATCGAACCATATCCGTAAGGTCAGCACCCCAGGTAGAATTAATTCGGCTTGAAACTTTAAAGACATTATCATCAATATCATCAATTCTGTCTGAAACCATTATTCCGCACACCTGAGCTTTTTTTCCAAAAGCAATTATATCAGGTTTTACATAATAATCTGAGGCCCAGAATTTACCGGTTAAACCAAATCCAGTCTGTACTTCATCAAACATTAATAAGATTTCATTTTCATTAGCTATCTCACGGAGTTTCTTTAAGAACTCTTTACGGAAAAAATTATCTCCACCTTCAGCTTGTATTGGTTCAATTATAATTACAGCAATGTCATCAAGATTTTTTTTGATTGCTAAATTAATCTCAGCTATTGCCTTATCTTCAAGTTGTATTACTTCTTCAAGGTTATTTTCTAATGGAAATTTAATTTTAGGATTTGTAATTCTTGGCCAATCAAATTTTGGAAAATATTTAACCTTAGTTGGATCAGTATTTGTAAGCGACATTGTATAACCACTTCTACCATGAAATGCTTCCTTAAAGTGAATTACTTTATGTCCTTTTTCTTCTTTGTAACCTTTAAGGAAATTCTTTCTAACTTTCCAATCGAATGCTACCTTAAGACCATTTTCAACTGCAAGAGCCCCACCGGAAATAAAGAAGAGATGTTTCATATAATCTGGTTTAGCAACTTTAGCAAAAGTCTCAACAAACTCTGCCATATAAGTTGTATAGATATCAGAATTGGAGGGTTTGTTAACTGCAATCATGCCAAGAACATGTGTAACTTCTTTAGAATGCAAATATGGATGATTTAATCCAATTGGAGAAGAAGCAAAGAAAGTGAAAAAGTCGTGGTATTCGTCGCCTGTAACTTGATCAATAATAGTAACTCCATTGCTTTTCTCCAGATCAAGAATGATCTCAAAACCGTCAGCAAGCATATATTTTGATAATGTTGGAATAACCTGATCAGCTGAAATTTCAGGTGTATATTTTTTTTGTAACTTGTTTTCGTCTGTTATTAAAGAATTCATTTTCTACTCCTAATAGATAATGAGTGAATAATTGTAATGATTTAGAAAAAGATAGAAATAGGAGAGAGATTAGAATACATTTTCGAAGCTAGACACAAAGTAGCTTCTATAGGAAGTAGAGCGATATTTTAGGATGTTGTTCATAATATTTATAATTGTTATTACAATATAAAAGTTTAACGTCAATTATTCCAAGAATAGTACTATTATTTAATTAAATAAATAAAAATATTAATTGAAAATTCTTTGATTTTTTCATATTAAATAGCTAAATAATTATAGAATTTTCTGATTATTGTTAATAACAAAGCTTAAACTGATTTCGATCATACATAGACTCATTAATAAAACTAATTTCCTATTCATCAATTAAATTAGAGGTACATTATGAAAAGAAGTAATACTATTTTAATTACTCTTTTAACCTTCCTCACCTCAATGTTTATTTTCACCAATACACTGAATGCCCAATTGGTGGGAACAAAAACTATTCCTGGTGATTATGCAACTATTCAACTGGCTGTTACCGATCTTAATACACAAGGTGTTGGATCAGGCGGTGTAACATTTAATGTTGCTGCCGGCTACACAGAAAGTGTAACAGAACCTATAATTATAACTGCTACCGGAATTGCTGGTAATGTTATAGTGTTTCAGAAAAGTGGTGCAGGTGCTAATCCACTAGTTACCAGATCTGATGCTGGTACATTAACCACATCTGCTCTTGGTGGTGATGGAGATGCTATTATTCGGTTACAGGGAACAGATTATATTACATTTAACGGTATAGATGTCACGGCGTTAGATGCTGGCATCGAGTACGGCTATATGACCCATAAACCTAGTGCAACTGATGGCTGTCAGTTTGTTTCTATACAGAATAGTTCTGTAACCATGACAAAAGGAACAAGTGGATTCGTTTTGGGAATTTATGTTGGAAACGGAACTACAAGTGTTTCTAGCGCAACAGGAGTTACAGTCACGGCTTTAAGCGGAATAAATTCTAATATTACAATTTCAGGCAATACTATACAGAATGTTCATGCGGGCGTATATGTAAGAGGTTCTTCTGCTACTGGTTTTTATGATAATAATGTTATAGTTGGCCAGGCAGGTGAAGGCAATATTATTCAGAATTTTGGCGGTGGAAGTGCTACAACAACATATGGAGTTTATTTTATATATGTTAGTAATCCAAGTGTTGCATACAATACAATAAATAATGCTGGTGGAGGTGGAACAGCACATGGTTCTACATTATATGGAATCTTTTATTCAACAGTATTGGGAGATGTTACTGGTAGTAATAATACAATTACACTTGCTAATACTTCGGCTAGCTCAGCAACTCAGTTTATTTACAATTCAAATGCTGTAACATCAACAACGTTTAACAATAATACTTTTGCTGCTGGAACTATTTCATCAACAGGTACTGTTTATTTAATTTACAATTCTAGCACGACACCATTAATTTCAGTGTCAGGCAATCAGACAAGTGGCACAATTATTAGGACCGGTGCAAGTGGAAGTACTTATTGCTATTATAATTTAGGTTCACCTACTAGTGGAACAGAGACTATTACAAATAATAATTTCTCAAATATTCAAGTAACTGGTACTTCACCTTTATATGGTATTTATTCTAATACTGCCACAGGACAAAACAGAGTTTTATCTGGAAATACTATCTCCAATTTTACTGGCGGTACAGGAAGTTTATATTGCATTTATGCACTGTCAACGACTTCAAATCAAATATTTGGCAACAGCGTTAATAATATAACTACCGGTGGAACGACGTATGGTTTATATTTCAGCGGAACAAACCCGACGGTTTATAACAATAATGTTAACACTATTACAACTACGGGTTCAACGTTATACGGAATTTATGATGCTGGCACAGGATTAACAAATTGTTATAAAAATCAAGTATACAACTTAACATCAAATAATGTTTCAGCAACTTTATACGGTTTTTATATTACTACAGGTACAAATAATAATGTTTATAACAATTTTGTTTCTGACTTAAAAACTCCACTATCTGGTTCCACAACTGGTTTAGCTGGTATGTATGTGTCTGGTGGAACTGCTGTAGGATTATATTATAATACAGTTTATCTAAATGCTAGCAGTTCTGGAGCTAATTTTGGTTCAGCAGGTATATACGCAAGTACAACACCTACTGTTGATTTACGAAATAATATTGTTGTAAATGCTTCAACACCTACTGGAACAGGTTTTAGCATTGCTTATAGAAGAAGCACTACTACGTTAACAAGTTATTCTGCTGCTTCAAACAACAATTCATTATATTCTGGTGCACCTTCTGCAACTAACTTAGTTTTCTATGATGGTACAAATTCTGACCAAACTATAGATGACTTTAAAGTAAGAGTAACTCCACGTGATGCCTCTTCTTTTTCGGAAAATGTAGCATTTGTAAATACAGTTACTACACCATTTGATTTACATGTCAATACAAGTGTTGCTTCACAGACAGAATCAGGTGGAATACCAGTTTCAACCCCAATAGCAGTTACAGATGACTTTGATGGGAATGTGAGAAATATTTCCACTCCAGATGTGGGAGCTGATGAATTTGCTGGTATTGGCTTAGATTTATCTGCACCATTAATTGTTTATACTGCTTTGCAAAACACAAGCTCTATAGGTAGTAGAACACTTGTAGCTAATATAACTGATGCAAGTGGAGTACCTACAACAGCTCCAGGTTGGCCAAATTTGTATTGGAAAATTAATACATCTGGAACATATACAGCTGTGACTCCAACATCTGTAGTTGGAAGTGATTACACTTATGGATTTGGTTCAGGTGTTGTTACGGGCGACACTGTTTTTTATTACATAGTAGCTCAGGATAATGCAACTGTCCCTAATGTTGGATCTTTCCCTTCAGTTGGAGCTGGCGGATTTACTCCTAATCCTCCAGCAGCGGTGACACCGCCTACTACTCCAACGAGCTATGTAATTACTCAAACTGGACTTTCCGGTACTTACACAGTGGGATTAACTCTATTTAATAGTTTATCCGGCAGAAATATAACTTTTAATAAATCTGTCCAGAAAGTATTAAAAGAAGTATGGGTTGAATCTACTAACGTTGAGAAACAGGTAGAAAAAGGAATGGAATCAAAGGATGTAATAACTGAAACTTCAGACAAACCTGCAGGTTATTTCAAACTTATGGAAGTTGAAGAAATTAACTGGATACCTATGGAAAACGGAAATCTATATACAGGTGATCTGTATCTTAAAAAATCTGAAAATCCTGAGTTAGATTTTCCAGTCGGTGTTGAAGGAGTATATTCAACGGTTACTGCCGCTGTAGCAGATCTTAATTTACGCGGTGTTATTGGCGCAACTTCATTTGCCTTGGTTGATACAACATATCCATCTGAAACTTTTCCGATTACGATAAACGTTGCGAATGAAAATATTCCTACAAGTGTTAATAATGTTACGATTACTCCAGCTGCAGGTGTTACAACATCAATTTCAGGAGCATCTGCAACAGGACCAGTATTCAGAATTCGTAATAGTTACGTAACGATAAATGGTTCAGACACAAGCGGAACATTACGTAATCTCACAATTCAAAATACGAGCACAACCTCCCCACAGGTAATTCACATTGCTTCGTTTGGAACAACACCAGTTACAAATGTAACATTAAGAAATTGTAATTTTATTAACGGTGCAAATACAAGTTCTGCTCTTGTTTTTTCAGATTTAAGCGGAACTGCTGGATATTTTAATAACATTACAATACAAAACAACAGTGTTCAGAAAGCATACATTGGTATTTATGCCCTTGCAACTGTGGCTACCGGTAATGGAAGCGGATTATTGATAACAGGTAATGATCTCAATATTTTAGGTGCAAATTCTATCCGCTTAGCGGGTATATATGTGCAAGGTGTTGATGGTGCTACAGTTTCAAATAATAATATTGGGAATTTTACTACTTCAGATGCTTCCAATATTACAGGAACCTGGTTTGCTACAGGAACAATTAACAGCAATATCTCTATAATTGGTCCAATTAACTCAACAACTGGTGCACCTAGAGGTATTGTCGTTTCTTCAGCATTCTCAAATGCAAATGTTAACATAGTTGGTAATACAGTTACAGGATTAACCACTAGTTATTCAAGTGCTCCATATGGTATATACGTGTTCTCCACAACTACTGGTGTAACAGTGGATAGAAACAAAGTTAGCAATATATGGAATACAAATAGTGGTGGTTATGGTTCACGAGGAATACACGTAAATACAGGCGTTGTATCAAGCAACATTACATTGAAAAATAACTTTGTTTCGGATGTAAAAGCCACTTCTGATGTTTCAAGTACTTATTGGGGTATTGGTATTGGTATTGAAGGTGCAACAAGTGGTATTAATGTATATTATAATTCAGTTAATTTATTTGGCAACCTAGTTGGGTATACATCGGGAACATTATCAACTGCGTTTGGTGTATTAACCTCAACTGCTGCATTGCTTGATGTAAGAAATAATATATTTGTAAATACGTACGATAACACAAATAGTGCTACGGATAAAGCTTATGCTATTTATAGTGCAGCACCAAATACTGCATACACAAGTATTGATAATAACGACTATTACGTTGCTGGTATTCCTGGAATACTTGGTTACCTTGGTGCAGATCAGACAACATTAGCTGCTTGGCAAACAGTAACTGGGCAGGATGTAAACTCAATGAATGAATTTGCACCATTTACAGATTCTACAGATTTACATATTCCAAACAGTACTTCAACCAGACTAGAATCAAGAGCAATAACAATTGCAGGAATTACCATAGATATTGATGGTCAAACCAGAAATGTGACTAAACCTGACATTGGTGCTGATGAATTTGCTGGTTCAAATCCTGATGATATCCTTTCCGGAGATTATTATATTCCAAAGGGATCCAATCCTAAAGGATTTAGTACACTTGCAGAAGCTATGACAGCATTAAATTCATTTGGTGTTTCTAGCGCTGTTAGATTTTTGATTGATGATAATTTAAATGAAATTGGTGCAAACCTTCTTATTACAAGAAGTGATCTTACAGCAACTAATAATTTAATTATCAAATCGGCTCCTACTAAAACTCCAACAATTACTATCACTGGTGCTTCAACTGTTGCGGGCGCAAGTCAGTATTCAGGTATCTCATACAGCGGTGCCAGCTATATTACAATTGATGGTTCAAATACCGATGGTGGTACTACTCGCGATTTGACAATCGTAATGAATGATAGTTTGAACGGAAGAATTGGTATACAATTGTATGGAAATACGGACAATATTGTTATCAAAAATCTTTATCTTAAATTCAATTTAATAAACCTAGTAAATGCATCCACACGTGGTGTATATGCAAATGGACAGGCTAGTGGTGTCGCTGATAGCTTGATAGTAGAAAACTGTCAAATTGCTGATGTTAATTATGCGCCTGCATATTCTATAAGCATCACTGGTTCAAGCGGATCACTATTATATGCTTCAAAAGTTTATTTAAGGAATAATGACCTGTATGGTGTAATGCGACCAGTTTATTTCTTCTACGGCGGAGCTGCAGGTACAACCTCAGAAATCAGTGATAATATTATTATTCAATCTTATCCTGCAATAACTGGGAATGTTATTTGGGGAATGTTGTTTAACACATTTGATGGAACTGTTAACATTTTTGGAAATAAAGTTCAGAGACTAGTTAGTATTACTAATGCTACACAAGGTATATATGGAATTGGAACTTTAGCAAGTCAACCAGGTGTTGTTATGAATATTTATAACAATTTTCTTGGTGGCGATTTCCAACATAATGGAACTGGTATACCGGCTAGCATTGATATAATTTCATTCCAGGATAATATACCTCAAGCTAATGTTTATTATAACACAATTGTGTTAAATAATATGACAAAAACAGCTAGCGGTAGAATGACAGGAGTTAGATGGGGAGGAACAGCAAATGTTACATTAAGAAATAATATAATCATCAATGAAAAAGATGCATCCGTAGCCTTTGCCCTATATAATGCTGGCGGAACATTCACATCAAATTACAATGATTTATATGTCTCAGGTGCAACTGCTAATATTGGATTCTCCGGTGTAGCTCGACAATCTTTCCAAACCTGGCAGGATTCAACAGGGCAGGATGCAAACTCTTTGAATGTTACTGCTCCTTTCACTGCTGCTTTAGATTTCCATATCCCTGATGGTACACTTACTCCATTAGAATCAGCTGGAACACCAATAGCACTAGTGATTACTGACATCGATGGCCAAGTTCGTAATTTATCCAATCCCGATATAGGTGCTGATGAATTTACTGGATTGCTTCAAATAAATGGGCCTTCAAATCTAACAGCAGTGGCAGATACATTTGCAGTACTACTAAATTGGACGGATAACTCAACAAATGAATTAGGATTCTACATAGAAAGAAAAGACGGTGATTCACTTAGTGTTAATCCATTTGCTGTGATTGATACAGTTGGAACTGATGTTGTTTCCTACAATGATTTAGGACGAACACCTAATACCACTTATACTTATAGAGTCCAAGCCTACAATTTACTTGGAGTTTCTCCTTACAGTAATGTTGTAACAGCAACTACTATAATCCCTGTTGAGCTAACTTCGTTCGCTGCAAACGTAAGTGATAAAGAAATATCAGTTATCTGGTCAACAGCAACTGAACTAAATAATAGGGGTTTTGAACTTGAGCGTAAGCTTGATGGTATCTGGGAAAAGATTACATTTATTGAAGGCAGGGGCACAACAACTGAAAAATCAGATTACTCATATTCAGATAAATTTAAATATGATGGATTCCAGGGAACAGTTCAATACAGACTAAAACAAATTGATTTTGACGGAACAAGTACTTATTCAAAAGCAATTTCAGTTGAGGTTGATTTTACTCCTAAAGAATACACCTTATATCAAAATTATCCGAATCCGTTTAATCCTTCAACGACTATAAAATTTGCTTTGCCATTCGACAGTAATGTTAGAATTACTGTTTATAATCTATTAGGAGAGCAAGTTGAAGTTATCTTTGATCAGGTTAAAGAAGTTGGATATCATAATGTTAGTTGGAATGCAAGCAATCTTGCTTCCGGGGTTTACATTTACACAATTGATGCTAAATCTGTTGATGGATTGAAAAATTTCAATTCAGTTAAGAAGATGATGCTCGTTAAGTAAATTTTCTCATTCTTATAAAGCCGTCCGACAGGACGGCTTTTTTTTTAATTTGTATTTATTATAAATATATGTTACACTTACTGTAACAATTTATAAAATTATGTCAGCTTCAACAAAATTATCCACATCTGTAAAAGCATTGTGTTTTCTTGCTTTGGATGCTAAACCAAAAAATAGTACCGAGATTGCTGCTTCGATTGGAATCAATGCTTCTAAACTTAGAAAGCTTCTATCTATGTTAGGTAAATCCGGCATAGTTAAAAGTGATAGTGGAGTGTTAGGAGGATTCTCGCTTTCCAAAAAGCCTGAAGAAATTCACTTGCAGGAAATCTATTGTGCAATTGAAGATCGTAAAGCTTTTTACTTAAATGTTAATGATGATAATCTTGAAGAGAATGGTAGATCGGAAAAAATAAACCATTTTTTCCTTGATCTTTTTTCGGAAATTCAGGTAGAAATTGAAAATAAAATGACAGACATTACTTTAAAATCAATTATAGATAGAATTAAATAACACATAAAAGGAGTTACAAAATGGAATTCTTAAAAAACCTTGGAATTAAAGAAAAGAATTTTGGATCCTCAACAGGAACAAAATGGAATGAAACTACTGATAGTGGCGAATTAAAAATTTATTCCCCTGCGACAGGAGAATTTATAGCATCAGTTTATCAAGCCTCTGAAGCTGATCTAGAAAAAATAATGAAATCATCAGAAGAAGCATTTAAATATTGGAGAAAAGTTCCTGCTCCAAAACGTGGTGAAATTGTTAGACAAATTGGTGACAAACTTCGTAAATATAAAAAAGATCTTGGTTCATTGGTTTCTTTTGAAATGGGAAAATCGTTGCAAGAAGGAATGGGTGAAGTACAGGAAATGATTGATATATGTGATTTTGCGGTAGGTCAATCAAGACAGCTTTATGGTTTTACAATGCAATCCGAGAGACCGAATCACAGAATGTATGATCAGTATCATCCCTTAGGAATTGTTTGTACAATTTCAGCATTCAATTTTCCCGTTGCCGTTTGGGCTTGGAACGCAATGTTAGCCGCTGTATGCGGTGATGTTAATGTTTGGAAACCTTCTTCAAAAGTACCGCTATCAGCAATTGCATGTCAAAATATAATTAAAGATGTTCTGGTTGAAAACAATTTGCCGGAAGGAATATTTACTCTAATAGTTGGAAAAGGTTCTACTATCGGTGAAAAGATTTTGAATGATAAAAGAATTCCGTTGATTTCTGTGACTGGGTCAACAAATGTTGGAAGACATGCTGGTGAAGTGATAGCAAAAAGATTTGGCAGAGCGATTCTTGAACTTGGCGGAAACAATGCAATTATTATGACTCCTGAAGTTGATCTTAAAATGGCAATGCCAGCTGTTGTTTTTGGAGCAGTTGGTACCGCAGGACAAAGATGCACTTCCACAAGAAGACTAATTGTGCATGAATCTATATATGATAAAGTTAAAGACTCATTGGTAAAAGCATATAGCGGATTAAAAATTGGTAATCCACTTGATGAAAAAAATCATGTTGGTCCGCTTATAGATAAAGGTGCTGTAAAAGATTTTACCAATGCATTAAAACTTGTTATTGAAGAGGGTGGAAAAATAATCCATGGTGGACAAGTTCTGGAAGGAGAAGCATATAAATCAGGTTCGTATGTTGTTCCAGCAATTGTAGAAGCTGAAAATCATTATAATATTGTTCAGGAAGAAACATTTGCACCGATCTTATATTTAATGAAGTATTCTGGTGATGTTAAAAATGCGATTGAACTTCAAAATGGAGTGGTTCAAGGCTTATCTTCATCTATCTTTACAAATAATATGAGAGAAGCTGAGATGTTTTTATCAGCTGAAGGTTCGGATTGCGGTATTGCTAATGTTAATATTGGAACTTCTGGGGCTGAAATTGGTGGTGCTTTTGGTGGTGAGAAGGAAACAGGCGGTGGTAGAGAATCAGGATCCGACTCATGGAAAACATATATGAGAAGACAAACAAATACTATTAATTATGGCACAGCGCTTCCTTTAGCACAGGGTATTAAATTCGAAATTTAGTCCGAAAATATTTTTAGCTGTGTAAAAAAAGGGAAGTAAGATTGTAAAATTTTACTTCCCTTTCTTATTTAAACATATCTTGATACAAGAAATTATTACATGCATTATTTTCCTGCCTCACTATTAGTGATTTTTGAAAGAATCTGAGGAAAAAGTGTCTGACAGATTTTGTCAATGAGGATTCTAAATCATAATTATTAATCTATTCCTGATGGCCTGACATTTGCTTTATTGATAGAAAAAATAATGATGATGAACTTAGATATATCAAAAATAACTTCTTGCGGCTCTGATTGGGAAACTAATCGCTATACTTTTCTTCAGACCATAAAGAGCTGGCAAAATGATATTAGAAAGAATAAACTTTTTCCTGCTCTTGATTTTGCTTGGCAACTGCAAAACAGGTTTAATGATATTTTATCAGAAAATATAGAATCAAAGTATTGGCTGGAAAAGGAAGTTAAAGGGACTTTCATTGATGATAGATTAGTGATACTGGAGAAAGCACATCAAATAAGTTTTCAGCTTGATAGACTAATTGATTTTGTGAAATGGGGATTGAATGAAAATATTGATTTGTTAGATGAAGCTGAGATAATCAAACAATTTGTTTATGAGAATATCCAGATAGTGCCTTGCTGTAATACAGATAAGTATAGGGGTAAAGGTTATATTCTTGTTCCAGATAATAAAATCAGTGTTTATAAAATCTATCTTTATGAGTTATCAATTAATTGGTCAGTAGACGAACCAGTTGAATATTTAGATTTAGAATTATTGCGATCAATTCCGTTTAGCATGGTAAAAAATTCGGCAAATAGTTTGATGAGAGAATTTATAAAACACGCACAAAATTTATATGATCCAATGGTTTATATATGCGAAACAGAATTAGATTTTCCTTTTAACCAGACACTTTTACCAATCATTAAAACAAAACTTTTAGATTCAGTAAATGGGATGACACCATATATTTAACCTATACTCATTAGTATATAATCAGAAATTATTTTAGCAGTTTCATCAAGTATGTAATCAGTTTTATCATTTTTTATTACAGGAACTTCCTCATCTAATAATTCTGTCTCATCATTAGTTTGAATCTTTTCATCTCTCTCAAGCTTTCTTTGTTCCTCTTTTAACTTTTCTTCTTTTCGAATATCCTCATTTAATGAGATGAAAGTTTTTTTCTTATTCTCTTTATAAATTTGTATGTCTTTTATTAAATTCTGAAAATCTTTATTTGAAGAGATCCTTTGTAAATGCTTTTTATTTATTTCCGGTAATAACTTTGTTAAATCAGCATATCTATTGAAATCAGCAGATTTAATCTCATCCCAAGGTAAGGCACTTGGTTCTGAACTTTCTCCAAAATCTTTAGGATCGATCATGGTAGGATAAGAAATATCCGGAACTACACCAAGATTTTGTGTACTGCCGCCATTAACTCGATAGTATTTTGCAATTGTTAATTTAACCTGGCCTAAATTCAAATTCTTTTGCGATGACAATCTATTTAAATCAATTAAGTTTTGAACAGTACCTTTTCCATAAGTTTGCTCTCCGATTATAAGTCCTCTGCCATAATCTTGAATTGCACCAGAAAATATTTCTGAAGCAGACGCACTGAATCTATTAACTAAAACTGCCAATGGACCATCATAAACAATAGATGGATCAGGATCTTTTGCAATATCTATATTTCCTTCAGAGTTTTTTACTTGAACCACCGGACCATCTTTGATAAACAAACCTGTAAGTTCTATTGCTTCTTGTAATGAACCACCACCATCTTCACGTAGATCAATAATCACCCCATCAACATTTTCTGATTTTAACGAATCAAGAATATTTTTGACATCTTTAGTTGTACTTTTATAATTACCATCCCCATTTCTTTGTCCTTCAAAATCATTATAAAATTTTGGGATGTCTATAACACCAATTCTAAATGGTTTTTCATCATTCATTATTTCAAGAACACTTCCTTTAGCTGCCTGATCTTCTAATTTTACTTTTTCACGTATAAGTGAAATCTCAATTGGTTTTGCATTCAAATCACTTCCAGCCTTAAGTATTTGCAACCTAACTAATGTACCCTTAGCCCCGCGAATTAGTTTAACTGCATCAGTAATTCTCCATCCGATAATATCCTCAAATTCACCATCTTCACCTTGGGCAACACCGATTATTTTATCATCAGCCTTAAGTAAACCGCTTTTATCTGCAGGACCGCCAGGAATTATCTCTGCAACTTTTGTATAGTCATCTTCTGTTTGTAAACGTGCGCCAATCCCTTCTAAAGAAAGGCTCATGTCTATTTTAAAGTTATCTGAAGTAACAGGTGATAGATAATTCGTATGAGGATCAATCGCCTGAGTAAATGAGTTCATAGCAATTTGAAATACATCTTCGGAATTTGATTGATTTAAGAACTGAGAAAAGTTCTTATACCTTTTTTTAAGAGTTTTTTGGATAAACTCCCAATCTTTACCGTTAAGCTTATATGTTAATGCATCGTTTTTTAATCTTTTACGCCACAGCTCATTTAGTTCAGATTGATCTTTTGCCCAAGCAGATTTATCTCTATCGTATTCATAGTTTTCATTGATAGAATAATCAAATTCAGTATTTAATAATTCATCTACATAAGTCATTCTTTCATTTAATCTTCTTAAATAAACATTAAAAACATCGTAATAAAATTGAATATCACCCTTAAATAGTTTATCATCTAATTGAAGTTTCTGGGTATTGAATTCTTCTATATCAGATAAAATAAAATAATTTTTACCGTTATCAAGAGCATCCAAATATCTATCAAATATTATAATTGAAAGAGAATCATTGATATCAAATTCTTTGTAATGGTACCTTGTTAGGATTGAAGTAATAAGTTGATTTTCTATCTGATAGTGATTATCTGGTTTGATAACTGTTAAAGTATCAGAAGGATTTAGCAAATGATTATTACTTATCGTGCTTCCTACTAATAAGCTACTCCAGATTAAAAATAAAGATATAAATATTAGTTTTTGAATCATTTTATGCTGCTTTTTAATCATTTTAATCTTTCTTAATGATAAGATTGTTTATATGCTAAAATTATTGTTTTTCTTTATCTAAATATATAATTACAAGTGTATTTTCAAGTTAATAAGACTATAGTTATTCTAAATGTGTTCCCTAACAATAATCAAGCAGTTATAATAGAAATGGATAATAATTTTTATAAATTTTGACAGTAAAATAACTTAATTTGGTAAAGGATATGGCAAAATCAAGGGAAATATTAAGAAGAAAAACTCAATACTCTGATCCACTTAGTGCTTCTGTTGAGGATATTTTTGCAGAAATAGAAAATGAAATTGAACATAAAGATGAGATAGAAGTACTTGACCGGAATGGAAAAAAAGTTGTTGTATTTAATGATCCATTATACTCACGCGAACCACGAAGCACAGTTAACTATTCTATTTTTAGAGGCAAGTGGGAATTTGAACCTTTAGAAGATATAGATGAAAATGATTCTGATAAATGTGCAATTCAGTTTAAGCCGTTAAGCGATTCTGCTGAAGTGATAATTGCTTTTAAATCCATCAAAGATCGAGTTGAATTTATGAACTCCATTTATGCTGATGAAGAAATGAAACAAGTGGGTAGCGGAATGAGTCTTGAGAAATTTGCAAACTCAAAGGTTTTAAAAACCACCGGAGGATTGCTCGGCCTAACAGTTGCTGGTTATGGTTTATATAAAATGTTTTCTAAGAAAAACGATGATAAATAGAAAAGCTTAAATCTATTTCAACTTTACAGCAAGATTAAAAACTTCATCTGCGTGAGTTTCTACATCAACATCTTTTAATATATTAGCAATTTTTCCTTGTTTATCAATTATAAACGTAATCCTTGAATCCAAGCCAATCGTATTTAAAACTCCGTAAGCTTTACTAACTTCTTTTTTCTCATCAGATAGCAGAGGGAAGTTCAAATCATAATCATTGATAAACTCTTTTATAGATGCTTTAGAATCAACACTAATTCCAAATATCACAATATTATTTTCTTTAAACTTGCTGAAAGAATCTCTAATTCCGCAAGCTTGTTTTGTGCAGCCTGGAGTGTTCGCTTTTGGATAAAAATAAATTATAACAGGATTTTTTCCTTTATAATCCAATAATGAATATGTATTTCCTTCAGAATCCTCTAAAGTAAAACCTGGAGCTGAGTTTCCCACGCTTAAATTATCAGCATTACCGCCACAGCTTTGAAATATTATAAATGAAGCTACTATTACTGATAATAGAAACATACTAAATAATTTCATATTAGTCCTCACTTAAGACAGTTCTGTTAAAGATAAATTCCACATTCTTTAACATAGTTTTATTTTGAAAAATTTCATCTAATTCTTCTATTGATATATATTTTTTCAACTCATCAGATTTGGATAATTCATCTTTTAAATTAAGTTTTTCATCCTGCCAGACTTTCATAGCTGAATCCTGAACGATTCGATACGCATCTTCTCTGGAAATTCCTTTAGTTACAAGTTTTAACAAAATAGTCTGAGAAAAAACTAATCCGCGGGTAAGATTTAAATTTCTAATCATATTTTCAGGATAGATTAGAAGCTTGGAAACAAGTTTAACCATAAGATCAAGCATATAATCTAATCCAATACAGCTATCAGGAACAATAATTCTTTCCACTGAAGAATGTGAAATATCACGTTCGTGCCACAAAGCTACATTTTCCAGAGCTGCAACGGCATTGCTGCGAAGAACCCTTGCTAAACCCGTAACACGCTCGCTTACGATAGGATTACGTTTATGCGGCATAGCAGATGAGCCTTTTTGTCCTTTAGAAAAATACTCTTCAGCCTCAAGAACTTCTGTTCTTTGAAGATGACGAATCTCAATTGAGATTTTTTCTAATGTTGCGCCAATAATTGCAAGAGTTGTTAAAAACTCAGCGTGTCTATCTCTTTGAATAACCTGAGTTGAAACAGGCGCAGGCATTAAACCCATTTTCTTGCACACATATTCTTCTACAGCAGGGGAAAGATGCTCAAATGTTCCAACAGCACCTGAAATTTGACCAACGCTTATAACATCAATAGATCTTTGTAATCTTTCTATATTTCTTTTAATTTCCTCAAACCATAATGCAAACTTTAATCCCATAGATGTTGGTTCTGCATGTATTCCGTGAGACCTACCTACACAAACAGTATTTTTATGTTCGATTGCTCTTTTTTTCAGTGCATCTTTAAGATCAAATAATCTTTTTAAAAGTAATTCACCAGCACTCTTCATTTGATATGATAAAGTTGTATCTAAAATATCCGATGAAGTCATTCCATAGTGAATATGTCTTGATACAGGACCAACGTATTCTGCTACATTTGTTAGAAATGCAATAACATCATGTTTGGTAGTTTCTTCTATTTCAAGAACTCGTTTAACATCAAAATCAGCTTTTTGTTTTATTACTTCTACATCAGATGTAGGAATATCACCTAATTCAGCACGTGCCTCACATGCAAGAATTTCAATTTTTAACCACGTATCAAACTTAAATTTGTCTTCCCAAATTTTACCCATTTCAGGAAGTGTGTATCTCTCGATCATCTATTTCTCTCCAATTTCATTTTTTTTGTTAATTCAGAATTATCCCGAATTATTTTTATTTCAATTTGCTGCTCAGCTCTGAATTCCTGAAAAACTCCAAAGATAGTTTGTTCATTACTTATCTTATACCCATCAATTTCGGTAATTATATCTCCACTTTTCAATCCTGCATTATCGGCCGGTGTATTTGGCAATATCTTTGTTATGATTACACCTTTATTACTTTTTAAATCATAATATTTCATAATGCCTGCATCAATCGATTGAATACTCATACCAATTTGAAAATCCCTGTCAATTTTTCCATTCTCTTTAAGTTCAGTAATAATCTTTTTTACTTTATCAATGGGTATGGCAAAACCGAGGCCGATGTTACCTTGTACACCGCCAGCAGTATAAATAAGAGTATTCATTCCTATAACTTGTCCAATTGAATTTACAAGTGCTCCACCGCTATTACCACCATTAATTGCCGCGTCAGTTTGTATCATATTTAAATAATAGCGCTCATTGATTGGTTCGAGATTCATTCCAGTTGCACTAATAACCCCAACTGTAACGGTTGGTTTATCATTAAGTTCAAATAATCCAAAAGGATTACCCAATGCAATTACCCATTCTCCAATTATTATATCACTTGAACTTCCTAATTCAACATAAGGTAAATTATTACCGTCAATTTTCAGAAGACAAATATCCGAAACAGGATCAGATCCAATAATTTTAGCTGCATGATGGCTCCCATCAGTCATAGTGATTGTTATTTCAGTTGCATTGCCCGCAACGTGATCATTTGTAACGATGTATCCATCAGGTGAGATAATATAACCTGATCCTAATCCTTGAACCTTCTGACTTGAATTACCTCTATTTCCAAAAAATTGTCTGAAAAAAGGATCATCAAAAAAAGAACTAAAAGGATCTCTATACTGCCTAATTTCAATTACATTTATTCCAACGATGGCTGGGCTAACTTTTTGCACAGTGTTTGTGATAATATTTTCTCGCGAATTTGTTATTTCATCATTGAAGCGTTTAGCCTGTTCTAACGATGTAAGTGAAATATTTTTAGAATTAGTTGATGTAAAAAAATCATTCTGAACTTTAGAGTTGAGATAAACGAATGATGCGATAAAAATGGTAGTTAACGCAGCGATGGTTATTATAAATGTTTTTCTGTTAATCATAGCTTTACTTGTTTTTATTTGAAATAATTTCTTTTAATGGTTCAATATGTTTAATGAAAATTATCAATAATCCGCCGGAAGTAAAAAGTAATAATTCATTCACTAAAACCGGCTGAGGAAATGCAAATTGAATTAGATAACCTGGATATGCTAAAACTGAAACTAGTGATAAAATTGTAGCTAAAATATTTGCAATGTGAATATCTTTTTTAATCAAATAGACTAATACCCAAAATAGGATCCAAGCAATTAGCAAGAATGGAAAAATTATTGCGCTGCCACCAGCAGCAGTTGCTAATCCTCTTCCACCTTTAAATTTAAGCCATGGATTAAAACAATGGCTGAATATGGCAAACAGAACTGAAATCGAGGCCATTAAAAACGATGATTCAAGAAATATTGCAAAAATAAGTACTGGAATAACTGCTTTTATAAAATCTAAAAATAATACTAAGAGTCCAATTGATTTTGAATTAGTAACTTCATAAGAATTCATTGCCCCAACATTTCCAGTTCCAGCATTTCTTATATCAATACCTTTTTTCTTCTTAAGAATAAGATAAGCTGATGGAATTGACCCAAATAAGTAACCTATTATAGCACTTAGTAAATATTCCATATTTAATCGATTTGTTTGACTACTTAAAAATAGTGAAATAAATTAATTTTGGTAAGGAAGAAAGAAGGGAAGTAAGAATAAACAAAGAGACTTAATACAAAGTCATTTTGTGACTCTCACTAATTACGTTTCCGGATTTATCTTTTAAATTGTTAATAATCAGCCTGTAGGATGATTGAGGATTATATTTTTCTGTATATAAAACGACTGCAGTATCACCAGCAACAACACCAACTTTGTAAATTGCAATCGGTATTTCATTATCCTGATAAAGGGTGTAATTATTTGTATCAAAAATACCATCGTGGGACATCGGTTCATTAAATTTAACAAGTACTTTTGATGTATCCATACATTGTTGAGCATATATCACAGAAGTCGAGAGACTAGCTAATATTAAAAAAATAAATATTGGAAATAGTTTAAGCATATTATCAATTTGAAATAGTTTGACTATCTCAGTTATCCCAAACTAGTGCCACTTAAATATTAGAAAATGAGCCAAAAATGTTATTTATTGATTGAGTTCAATCTCAAATGAGGAGTTGAATGTTAAATTGTCACAAAAAAGAACAGTAATGAGAAATGAAATGATAAAAATATCGGAATGTTAAGAAATTGAGGCGCCGGTCGGATTCGAACCGACGAATAAAGGTTTTGCAGACCTTCCCCTTAAGCCACTTGGGTACAGCGCCAAATTTAAAAAATAAAATCCACTTTCGTGGATTTAGAGCGGGAAACGGGACTCGAACCCGCGACATCAACCTTGGCAAGGTTGCGCTCT
>CALLZX010000195.1 GCA_937858935.1 uncultured Ignavibacteriales bacterium
GATATTTTTGGCAGAACTAAATTTTTTAAATGGGGTATAATTTTATTTACAATTGGATCTCTTTTAAGCGGCGTAGCACCTAGCACAATAACACTATTATTGTTTAGAATATTACAGGGAGTTGGTTCATCCTTTATTTTCAGCAGTTCAACCGCTTTGCTCGTTAGTGTGTATCCCCAATCAGACAGAGGTAAAGTATTGGGTATAAATACCGCCGCTGTTTATATCGGGCTTTCATCGGGTCCTTTTTTAGGCGGAATAATTACTCATAATTTAACCTGGCGCGGAATCTTTTTTATTAATGCTTTTGTTGGAATAGCTCTGATAATTTTAACCTGGGTTTATCTTAAGCATGAATGGCAGGAAATACAGGTCCATAAATATGATTACAGGGGCGCCACAATTTATATTTTTTCAATACTGCTATTAATGTTATCCGTTTCATTATTCCCAAAACCATTGGGCTATATTTTACTTCTCATATCCCTAATTAGCTTTTTTATGTTTTATTTTACTGAAAAAATAACAACAGATCCTGTCTTAAACACTGAACTATTTAGTTCAAACAGAACATTTTCACTTTCAAATCTTGCGGCGCTTATAAACTACAGCGCAACTTATGCAATAAGTTTTTTAATGAGCTTTTATTTGCAGAACGTTAAGAATTTAACTCCGCAAGACGCAGGAATAATTTTAATAACACAGCCTGTGCTGCAAGCATTATTTTCTCCGATTGCTGGCAAATTATCTGATAAAACCGAACCGCGATTTGTTGCCTCAGCAGGAATGTTTTTACTTACAACAGGATTAGTTTTCTTCTGCTTTTTGAATACAGATACAAGTTATACTTTTATTGTAGCCAACCTTGCAATGATGGGGCTTGGGTTTGCATTATTTTCATCACCGAACGTAAACGCGATAATGAGTTCAGTTGATAAAAAATACTATGGGGTTGCTTCATCAACACTTGCTTCGATGCGAATGATCGGACAGATGCTTTCAATGGGAATCGTAATAGTAATTTTCAGCATCTTCATTGGAAGTGAAAGGATAAGTTCGGTAAACCAGGATGCCTTTTTAAATAGCGCACATACGGCATTTATTTTATTCAGTGTTTTATGTTTTGTTGGAATATTCGCTTCACTTGCAAGAGGAAAAATTCACAACAATAAATAAACTGCAATAAATGTGGACAGCATATTTGCTTATTTTTGTGTGTACGTATTAAAAACATTATAAGAGGATTCGTATGAATAATCTTAATTCAATGATCACCGCTGCATCTGGTGCTATAGAATATATTTTTACTCCAGCAGCAAAAGATAAAGTGCTGATTCTTACCGATAGTTTTTCTTTATCCATAGCCGAAGCATTTAAACAGGCATTAATTGTAAAAGGCTGCCTTGTTGAATCTTATGAGATTAATAATAATGACCGCCCATTAAAAGAAATTCCTGCCGAACTCGAAGAAATGTTACCAGGCAAAACAATTGTTCTCAACATAATAAAAGCATATCCGGAAGAAATTGCGTTTCGCATCAAATGGATATTTAAAGTTGAAGAGAACAAGCTCATAAAGATGGGACATATGCCCGGTATAACGGCGGATATGATGCTTCGTTCCGTAAATGTTGATTTTTACAAAATGAAAAATACTGCCAACCTTCTAATAAATAAATTAATGGGTGCTGCCCAACTTCATATTACCACAGAAGATGGAACTGATTTATTTCTTGGAGTTAAAGACAGAATTTTTTCGGCTGATATTGGAACATCAGATGGTGAAATGTGCAATCTGCCTTGCGGCGAAGTTTATTGTGCGCCCATTGAAACAGAAGGTGATGGTGTGGTTGTTTTTAATGCGAGCATCGGTGATATTGGTATGTTAACACATCCATTAAAAGTTTTTTTGAGCCATGGAAAAATCATAAGGTTTGAAAGTGAAAATAAAGAGCTGATAAAAAGAATTACAGATCTAACAGATGTTGATGATGATGCAAGGGTAATTGGTGAACTAGGAATTGGTGTTAATCCTGGTGCACATATTACAGGAAATATGCTGGAAGATGAAAAAGCGATTGGAACAGCGCATATTGCTTTTGGTAATAATGCTGATTTTCCTGGCGGCGGAAAAAATAATTCAAGGATTCATAGAGATTATTTATTCTTCAGACCTACAATCAAAGCCATACTTTCTAATAGAATGGAAAAAGTTATAATACTAAACGGTAATATCGAACTATAAACAATTTATAATGTAAAAGATATTTTTAAAGATTCACTAAGCCGTTAATTTCTAAAAAGTATATCTCCCATTAGCCTATAAAATCATTCAGTGCCATCTGATCAGAAATAGAAAGCGAACCATCT
>CALLZX010000196.1 GCA_937858935.1 uncultured Ignavibacteriales bacterium
AACGCGGCTGCTATTTGTTTTCTTGATGCTTTCACTTTGAACCTCTCGCTCTATAGTTTATTAAAATGTTATTGTTAATTTCTGGTTCAAATCTATAAAGGTATAGAGTCACACTTGTCACTTGCAAGTAAACGGATGTAAAATGTTGTCATGATTGTTTTAGTTATTAATCCTTGACCGATCGGAATGGATATTTCGGATTGGATAAAAAAATTCCCTTCAAATTGAAGGGAATTTCTTTTTAATAAATTATTAGATACCGATTACTTGGTAATCTTTCCAGCCTTTAATTCTGCACTCAATCTCTTAAGCTTATAAACTTTATCAATTGCTTCATACATACCGTTTGAGTGAACAGAAACAGTTCTGTTTTCTTCAGTTCTAAAAATAAAGCTTCCTGGTAATCCTTGAATGTTTCCATCGAAAGCTAACCCAACGATTTCTGCGTTTTTATTTATGACTGGGCTTCCGGAATTGCCACCGATAATATCATTTGTAGATACAAAGTTAAATGGAGTTGATAAATCAAAATCTGCTGGTGGAGGTGTCCATTTTTCAGGTAAACTCCAAGGAAATTCTTTTCCCTGTCCGTAGTAGCGATCATACAATCCATAAAATGTTGTATAAGGCTGTGCATAGGTTCCATTGTAAGGAAATCCTTCGACAACGCCATCAGCTAATCTTAATGTAAAAGTCGCATCGGGTGGAATTGATGTTCCGTAAACTTCAAATAATGCAACGCCTAACTGCTGGGAGTAAGCTGATTCAACTTCTACTATTTCATTAACTTTTTTAGAATATCCAGCAGCTCGTTCTTTTGAGTTCATCATAAAATAAATAAACGGATCATCACCTTTAAGAACTTCGTCTGCACCATCTTCTAAAAGATCTTTTACATCTTCAAGGCTAGTAACTTTTGAATTGGATAAAACATATTCAACAGCTTCTTTACCCTGTTTGCCTCCGGTAAATTTCTTTACTAAAGGATCATCCGCACCCAGATACATATACAATGCATCAATTTTTTTTTCAAGCAATAGGTTAGCCATGTCAGCATCAAAATCTTCCGGGAATAGAGATGCTAAAGTATTATTAAGTTCATCACCAGCATAAAGCTCATCTCTTTCACTCTCAGGAAGTTTAAGATTTTCAGCGATTGCAATAACTTCATCAGCAATAAAAAAGTATTTAGGAGTTGATAATTGATTCATGCTTAAGGCAAAATTTTTGTTAGATATCTCACCAAGCTGTTTACGTGAATCAGCAATTTTATCCCACAAATTTCCGTACTTTGCTTTCAGTTCAGGATCAGCTTCAACTGATGCGCGGAAAGTTTTTTCAAAATCTTTCTTTCTTTGCATCATCACTGGATTTCTTAGACCATCTAAAATCCCGCCAATAGCTTTTTTAGAGTTTTCAAAACTAAAAATCATATCCTGTAGCTCAAGTCTTCTGCTCGGATCTTTTTTTAGCATTTCCTGATAAATGTCAGTTAAATTTGTAAGAAGTGCAACAGTTCTTGGATATTGAATATCCCTTGCATATTCCAATTGTGCAACTGTGTTTAATCTATCCGTATTACCTGGATTTCCAACTACAAATACTGGTTCTCCGACAGCAGCACCGTTTTCACTCCACTTATAAAAATTTTCTGTCTTTAATGGATTTCCATTTTCATCATATACTCTAAAGAAACTGCAATCTAAATTAAATCGTGGATATGTAAAGTTATCAGGATCGCCGCCAAAGAATCCTAGTTGATCTTCCGGTGCCAAAACTAATCTTACATCTGTATATCTTTTATATCCATAAAGAGAATACTTGCCGCCATTATATAATGGAGTAATTGCTACTTCAAGTCCGGTAGCTGTTGCTTCTCTCTCTTCGATCTTTGAAATTATTTCATTTTCAAATTTAGCACGCTCTTTATCAGTTGTACCTTTATTGATTTCATCAATTACTTCATCGGTTACATCTTTGAATAAAACTAATTGATCAACATACAAACCCGGAACAGGTCTTTCGTCCTGCAAAGTTTGTGCAATAAATCCGTTTGCATTCAAATCTTCACCCTCCATTGTAACCTGTGTTATACTTTGTCTTGCGCAATGATGATTAGTCATCACCAATCCATCTGCAGACACAAAAGAAGCAGAGCAATAATTTGCAAATCGGAGCGCTGACATTCTTACATGTTCAAACCAAGCTTCGTCCGGCTCAAAATTGTAAGCTTGACTAAAGTAATCCATCGGCGGATACTCAAAAGTCCACATTTTACCATTATCAAATTTTCCAGCTTTGACGGTATCAAGATTCATCCAATCTGCAGATTGAGCAAAAACCTGAAACTGAAAGAAAAAGCTTATAAAAACAACACTAACAGCTATTCGTTTAGCGAAAGATCCGAACAGAAATCTCATAACTACACCTTATTATGTATTAAATATTATTAACTATAAAAAAACGATGTTAAAAATAAATAAAAAATCCTTCTATGCACCATACAAATTATGAATGGTCACATAAAAGGATAAACTTTCACAACTGACTTTAAATCTCCTTAAAATCAAATTGCCAGGCACAAAGACTTTAAATGTATGAATCCGGTTGATATAATGGTTCTATTTCCCACTCATCTTCAATCGTTCCGATGCAATGAGAACATTTGGGAACCGTAAAAACAACTTTTTCTTCATTTGGTGCAGCGCGTACAAAATTTAATACCGTTCTGCAGCTTGTGCATTGAACGATATGCGAAGTGTGTATTTTTCTGCTGCATTCAGGACAAATGAACCCAAGATCACCCGGATTTTCTTCAGGATGAACTAAAAAGATTGAGTTGCATTTTGTATGATTACACTTAGCGAAGTGCCACTTAATAGTATCAGTATTTGCGATAACTATCTCCATAAAATTTGTTAAGTGAATGTAACTAGTGTTATCCAAAAAGTCCATTGAAAAATGCATACCTTTCAAAAATATTTTTAATGTTCAGTCCACAATTTTCTTTAAATTGTACCCGAACTTAGACCGTATTTTGTCATAAAAAAACACTTTTATTTTTCAAGGAATTTTTTTTCATTTATTATTAAGGAATCTTTATGGAAAAACTAAACAGTTTTAAAGCATATGATATTAGAGGTAAGGTACCTTCGGAACTAAATCCTGATTTAGCTTATAAAATAGGAAGAGCATTTGCAAAACACGTAAATGCAAGCAAAGTTGTGGTTGGCTATGATATTAGAAAATCCTCCGTGGAAATCTCCGAAGCACTAATAAATGGTCTTACTGATGCAGGTAGTAATGTTGTTAATATAGGGTTGTGCGGAACTGAAATGATTTATTTTTCCACTCCTTACTTAAACGCTGATGGTGGTATTATGATTACAGCAAGCCACAATCCACCTGAGTATAATGGAATGAAATTCGTTAAGCGCGATTCTGTTCCTGTTGGGTATGATTCCGGATTAAATATTGTTGAAGAAATGATATTGAAAAATGATTTGGGAGTAATCAGTGCAAAAAAAGGTTCAGTAGAAAAAGTTGATGTAATGGAAGCATTCATAAACAACTTAAACAAATTTTATGATCCAAAAAAAATAAAGCCATTTAAAGTAGTAGTTAATGCCGGTAATGGATGTGCCGGATTAGCAATCGATGCCATAGAATCAAAGCTACCAATCAAAATGATTAAAGTTTTTAATGAACCAAATTCAGATTTCCCGAACGGAGTTCCCAATCCATTGCTCATAGAAAATAGAAAACCAACGATTGATGCTGTTCTTAAAAACAATGCAGATCTTGGCGTTGCTTGGGATGGGGATTATGATAGATGTTTCTTTACTGATGAAAAAGGAGACTTTATTGAAGGCTATTATATTGTTGGATTACTCGCAAAATCAATTCTTAAAAAATTTCCCGGTGAAAGAATTGTCCACGATCCCAGATTAGTATGGAATACACTAGATATTGTTGAACGTAGTAAAGGAGTTGCGGTTCAATCAGTAAGCGGACATGCTTTCATTAAACAGAAAATGCGTGAAGTGAACTCAATTTACGGTGGTGAAATGTCTGCACATCATTACTTTAGAGATAATGCTTATTCTGATAGTGGAATGATTCCATTTTTGTTAATTATGCAGCTTATGTCTGAAGAAGATAAAACACTTAGCGATCTTGTTGAAGAAATGATCGCAACATTTCCATGCTCTGGAGAAATCAATTCTACAATTGCCGATCCTGCTGGAAAGCTTAAAGAGATTGAGAAAATCTACACAGGTGGAAAAGTTGAAAAAACAGATGGGTTAAGTGTTGAGTATGATGATTGGAGATTTAATTTAAGAATGTCTAACACTGAACCAATAATTCGATTAAACGTTGAAAGTAAAGGTGATGTTTTGCTAATGGAAGAGAAAACTAAAGAGTTATTAGATATTATTAGAGCTTAAAACTAAAAACCTTCGAGACTTAAAATAAGGCCTCGAAGGTTTTCTTTAATTAAGAGTCAATTATAATTTTACTTCAACTTTAAAGGGGACCTTAATTTTCTCCCATTCAAGCCTGATAACTGCAGAGGAATCTGAAGCCTTATTGATTGTATAAGATAGCCATTCCTGCCAAGTGGCTTTTTCAGTTTTAACTTTAACTCTTAGAGCATCTTCAGATTCATTATATTCAAAAGCACCCCATTGATCCGCAACTTTGTTAAAAATCAAAGTCCATTGATTTTTTCCTGGAATTGCAAAAAAACCGTAGGAGCCTTTCTTTAATTTTTTTCCTTCAACTATTACATCAGTTGAAAAAGTAATTTTGGTAGCCTCATTAGCACCTGCACGCCAAACAGCATCATAAGATACTAGCTTACCCCAAATCTCTCGTCCTTTTACTCCAGGTCTGCTGTAAACTATTCGGATTTCCGTAAAGCCAACGGTCTGCATAACTTCAGCCTTAGGGCTTATGCGCAATTCTTGTTTAATATTTTGAGCTTCAATCGATTTTGTAAAAAGAACGAATGAAATCAACAAAAACATACTGCTGTAAAACCATTTCATATTTCAAACCTAATTTTTTTATTTAAAGATATTCAAATTTTCTGTAATTCCTCAACAACTTTATCAATCTCGTGATGTGTGTTGTAGAAATGGGGTGCAAATCTTATGAACCCTTCCCGCAAAGAGCCAAAGATTTTCTTTTTCTCTAATTCGTCAAATATTTTTTCAGGATCTTTTACTTTTATAGTTACTATTCCTGCTAACTCTTCTTCATTGCAATTGGAAAGAACACAATCCAATCCGATTGATTTCAGTTTAGTGATAAAATACTTTGTGTTCGATAAAACTTCTGATTCAACATTATCAAAACCAAAATCTTTAAATAAAGTTAAAGATGAGTTAAATGCATAGATGCCAAAAGTATTTAACGTACCGCCTTGAAAAACATTTGCTGAAGTTTTTAGATCTAATTTGTAATCTAAAAGATTCCAGGCATTCTCAACTGAAAGCCATCCAACATTTGCGGGGATAATCTTTTTCTGGAATACTTCATCAACATAAATAAATGCCAATCCCTGCATTCCTAAAAGCCATTTTTGAGTGCCGCAGGAAAGAAAATCTATCTTGCATTTTTTAACATCAACTCTCATTGCCCCTATACCCTGAATTCCATCAACTGAAAAAATAATATTATTCGCCCGGCAATAATTTCCTATTTTCTCAAGATCAACTTTATAACCTGATAAGAACTGAACAAAACTTACGGAAACTAATTTGGTCTCCGGTTTAATTGAATTGATGATTTGATCAGCAGTTACAATTCCATTTTCTGATTTTACAAAATCAACCTCAACTCCAATTCTTTTTAAATTTAGAAACGGATATACATTTGCAGGAAACTCAATATCGTTTAATAATATTCGATCGCCCTTTTCCCAATCAATACTCTGTGCAAGTATGTTTAATCCGTTCGTTGTATTATCAACAAAAGCGATGCGGTCAACATTGCAATTGATTAATTCAGCTAAAAGTATTTTTGTTTCCTCTGCAACTGTAGTAAATGAATCAAAGTCATCTATATTTTTTTCACTTTTTTCAATTAAAAGATTTGTCAATCGATTTACAACAGGTGAGGAAAAAGGACCTGTAGCTGCGTGATTAAAATAAATTATTTCGTTATCCAAATAGGGAAATTTATTACGTACTTCTGATTTATTCATCTTTGAAATTCGCTCATAGTTTAATTAGTTTTCAATACAAAAATAATAATGAATTATATCTCTTCTATAATCAAATATTTACAGGCAAATAATGGCAGCACTAAAACCCCTCAAACATAAAGAACTAAAACCTGAAGAACTAAGATGGAAATGTGATCCAAATATTTTTAAATTTAAATCTACAGAGGATATTGATCCAATCGAAGGAATTTTGGGACAAGAACGTGCGTTAAAGGCAATACGAATGGGTGTTGATTTACGAAGTCCTGGCTATAACATTTACATCGCGGGATTATCCGGATCAGGAAAAGCTACAACTGTAAAACAAATGCTTGAAAAAATCAGTTCCGATTGTCCCAGACTTTATGATTATGCTTATGTAAATAATTTTAGGGACCCTGATCAACCTTTGCTAATCAAATTTCACAAAGGACAAGCAAGGGAATTTAAACAAGATCTTAATGCTGCAATCGAAGTTTTAAAACAGAGGATTCCTATTGCTCTGGAAAGTGAGCTCTATCTTTCCCGCAAAAAAAATATAGTTGATGAGTATAATCAAAAAGAGCAGGAGTTAATGAATTCTTTTGATGAGGAACTAAGAAAAAAAGGGTTTTCTCTTGGACAGATACGAGTGGGCGAACAGATAAGACCAGATATTATTCCTTTGATCGATGGGCAGCCTGTTCCTGTTTTTCAGCTCGAAGAACTTATAAAACAAAAAAAACTAACGAAAGAAGATGCTCAGCAAATTGTTCTAGATTATAATGGGCAGCAGCCAAAGTTACAGGTCATCTTCAAAAAAGGATTAAAGATAAGTCAGGAATTCCAGGAAAAACTACAGCAGCTTGAAAAAGAAAGTGCTGAAGTAATTGTGTTAGGAATTTTTGAGGGTTTAAAAGAGAAGTACAATTCTAATTCTGCACTTGAACATCTGAATACTATTGAAGATAATATTTTAGATAACATTCAGATATTTAAAGGTCTAAAATCCGAAGGTGAAATGACCCAGGAAGGATTACTGATTGATTATTTTCGCGAGTACGATTTGAATATTATCCTTGATAATTCTGAAACTAATGAGTGCCCGGTTATTGTAGAAACAAATCCAACTTATATCAACCTATTTGGTACAATTGAAAAAGTTAACGATGGTAAGGGAAACTGGTACAGCGATTTCACAAATATAAAATCAGGTTCAATGCTTCGCGCAAATGGTGGATATCTCGTTTTAAATGTAATGCATCTTTTTGAGGAGCCGGGAGTTTGGAAATCCTTAAAACGCATTCTCACTTATAACAAATTAGAAATTCAGGAATCACCATATCACTTTTCGATGTCATCCACTTCATTAAAACCTCAACCGATTGACATCGATACAAAAGTTATTTTAATCGGCAGCCAAATGATTTATGCATATTTAACTGAACGTGAATATGATTTTAAGAAGATGTTTAAGGTTAAAGCTGATTTTGATTATGAGATTTTACGAAGTGATAATGTAGTAATTGAGTATGCCCAAGTGATTAAGAAATTAATAAAACAGGAAAAACTAAAAGAGTTTGATAAATCTGCAATAGCTCATCTTTTAGAAATAAGTGCAATAATGGCAGGCAGACAAAATAAACTCACTTTACGTTTTTCAAGAATTGCTGACATCGCGCGTGAAGCAAGTTTTTGGGCAACTGATGATGGTTTTAATGTTGTTTCGGCAGCTCACATAGAAAAAGCTTACCAATTTGCTCGTGAAAGGCATGGGATGCTTGAGGATAAAGTTACAGAAATGTTTGAGAATAAAACTTTTTTAATCGATACTGATGGGGAAAGAGTCGGACAGATAAATGGTCTTGCTGTTTATAACGCGGATTTTTATTCTTTTGGAAGACCAACAAGAATTACTGCTACAGTTTCACTTGGCAGCGGAACAATAATTAATGTTGAGCGTGAAGCTGGAATGAGCGGAAGACACTATAATAAAGGCGTACTAATAATCTCTGGATATTTTAAAGAAACATTTGGGCAAGATCAGCCATTATCTTTTAATGCTAATCTTGTTTTTGAGCAATCTTATGGAATGGTTGATGGTGATAGTGCTTCTTGCACTGAGATTTTTGCACTTCTTTCTACTCTGTCTGGATTGCCAATCAAACAATCTATTGCTGTTACCGGATCATTAAATCAAAAAGGTGATGTGCAGCCGATTGGCGGTGTTAATGAAAAAATAGAAGGCTTCTTTGATATTTGTAAATTAAATGGATTAACCGGACTTCAGGGTGTAATAATTCCAATTCAAAATGCTAAAGATCTTATGCTTAGAGAAGATGTTATAGAAGCTGTTAGAAAAAATAAATTTCATATTTATCCAATTACTAGAGTTGAAGAAGGAATTGAAATTCTTACAGGTTCAAAAGCTGGTAATAAAACTGAAAAAGGTTATGAAGCGGGAACTGTATTCGATAAAGTAGAAAAAAAGATTCAAGAGCTATATTCTAAATCTCGTGCAATAAAGGTTAAAAATAATGTTGAAGAAAAAAACAACACATTAGCGAAGACTTCAAAAAAATCAACAACTAAAATAAACGGGAATAAAAAACCACGAAAGAAAATCAAATAATGAATAGGAAACAGGATTCATCCGCAAAAACAAAAATACTCGCTACACTTGGTCCTGCTACTCAAGAGGTTGAAGCAATTAGACAACTAATTCTAGCTGGAATCGATGGCGTTCGATTAAATTTATCACATGGCACTTATAATTTTTTTGAAGAAGTTTTTAATTCAATTCACACAGCATGTTTAGAAGAAAATTCACCGCTTGCTGTTTTAGTTGATGTTCAGGGACCAAAAATTAGAATTGGAGAATTAGAACAACCAAGTGTTAATCTTATTACTGGTAAGTCAATTGAAATTACGATTAATGATATTAAGGGCAATGAAAAAATCATTTCAACATCTTACAAGCAATTAGCAAATGATGCAGAAATAGGTGATCATATTTTAATTAATGATGGATTGATAAGACTTAAAGTAATGCAGAAAAAATCTAATTCACTTGTTTGCGAAATTGTTAATGGCGGAATACTTACTGCCAAAAAAGGAATGAATTTACCGGGAATGAAATTATCAACTCCTTCAATGACGGAAAAAGATTTTAAAGATCTTGAATTTGTATTAAAGCATCGCATTGATTACATAGCTCTGTCTTTTGTAAGGAGTGCAAATGATGTTGTTGAACTTAAAAAGTGGCTGGTTTCAAAAGGGAAAAACATTCCTGTAATTGCTAAGATAGAAAAGAAAGAAGCTGTTGATAATTTATTTGAAATAATTTTAGCATCTGATGGAATTATGGTAGCACGGGGAGATTTGGGTGTAGAACTTCCACCGCAAGATGTTCCGGTTTTACAGAAATCTATTATTCGCCAGTGTAACGCTTTAGGTAAGCTGGTTATAACTGCAACGCAAATGCTGGAATCGATGATCAACTCACCCATACCAACACGTGCGGAAGCCTCTGATGTTGCAAATGCAGTTTGGGATGGAACAGATGTAGTTATGCTTAGCGCTGAAACTTCTGTGGGAAAGTTTCCATTTCGCACTGTACAAATAATGAATGATATAATTAAGAACGCTGAATATCATCGTGAGGATAGAACAAATAATTATTTTATAACTCCTGATAGTCTTCAGGAAAATCTATTTGATTCTGTCGGCAAAGCTATTGTTGAAATAAGTAAACAAATTAATGCTCAGGCAATTGTTGTTTTTACGTTTGAGGGAAGAACCGCAAGAATCATTTCTAAATATAAACCGGAATCGAAAATAATTGCAATTTCAAACAGTTTTGGAACTATGAACAATCTTTGCTTGCGATGGGGTGTAACTTCTGTTTATAGAGAAACGATTGATAAGGAACATCTTGCAATTGATGACGCAAAAGAATTAATTCTGAATGCTGGTTTAGCTAGCAAAGGAGATTTGATAATTTTTACTGCTGGTGCACCTTATTCGGAAAAAAGCAGAGCAAATTGGTTAAGATTTGAAGTGATTTAAAATGATCAACAGCAAACTAATAGAAGCACTGTGGTGGCATAAAACAGATCGTGGAAAAATTCTGTGCACACTTTGTCCGCGCTACTGTGAAATCGGCGTTGGACAACCGGGATTCTGTTACATCCGTCAAAATATTGATGGAAAACTTTATACTTTGGGATATGGCAAGCCAACCGGATTTGGAATAGATCCGATTGAAAAAAAACCGCTGAACCATTTTTTACCAGGAACAAAAATTCTTAGTTTTGGCACAGCTGGATGCAACCTTGGCTGTAAGTTTTGCCAAAATTGGTCAATAAGCAAAGCAAAGCTGGACGAAATAAATTCTTTAACGGCATCACCTGAGGATGTTGTTATGCTAGCAAAAAAATATTCAACTCCATCTATCGCATTTACATATAATGATCCAACAATTTTTGGTGAGTATGTTATTGATATTTCTAATATTGCAAAAGCAGAAAAAATCAAATCTGTTATGGTAACAGCGGGATATATTGACAAACAAGCTCGAAAGGATGTTTATAAATTTATCGATGCAGCCAATGTTGATTTAAAGGCATTTACAGAAAGATTTTACTATAAAAACACTATATCACATTTAAATAATGTTTTGGAGACATTGATATGGTTAAAGAATGAAACAGATGTTTGGATAGAATTAACAACGCTTTTGATTCCGGATGAGAATGATTCTGACGAAGAAATTAAAAACGAGTGTGATTGGATATTGAATAATCTAGGAGAAGATGTTCCTCTTCACTTTACAGCATTTCATCCTGATTTTAAGATGAATGACAAAACACCTACTCCGCATTCAACTTTATTACGCGCAAAAAACATTGCAAACAAATTCGGAATTAAATATTGTTATGTTGGAAATGTAAATGATACTAAGAATCAATCAACTTATTGTGCTAATTGTGGAACTGTTTTAATAGAAAGAAATTGGCATCAAACAAAATTTATTAATTTTGACAAAGGTAGCTGCAAAAAATGCAAAAATGTTATAACTGGAATTTTTTCATAATTATATTTAGGATATTTAATGTTAAATCTTGAAGGTAAAATTGTATTAATAACAGGTGCGTCTTCTGGAATTGGTCAGGCTTGTGCAAGAGAATTTGCAAAACTAAAAGCAAATCTAATTCTGGCCGCACGAAGAGTAGAAAGACTAAAAATACTATCTGATGAATTAGAAAAAGAATATCAAATAAAAGTTAATTACTTAGAATTTGATGTTAGAAATTTTGAAGATGTTCAAAATAAATTTGACTCTCTTGACTCAACATGGAAAGATGTTGATATTCTTATAAACAATGCCGGCTTAGCCAAAGGTCTTGAAAAAGTATTTGAAGGGAAATTATCTGATTGGGACGAGATGATTGATACTAATCTTAAAGGACTATTAAATGTTACTAGAGTTATTTCACCAACAATGGTAAAAAAACAAAGCGGACATATTATTAATATTGGTTCAACTGCTGGCCACGAAGTTTATACTTATGGGAATGTTTATTCTGCAACTAAATTTGCCGTTAAATCATTAACACAGTCTTTTAGATTGGATATGCTTGATAAAGGTATAAAAGTAAGTAGCGTTGATCCCGGAATGGTCTATACGGAATTTAGTAAAGTAAGATTTTCAGGAGATGAATCAAAAGTAGAACAAGTTTATAAAGGTATAACACCACTTTCTCCTAGTGATGTTGCCGAAGCGGTTGTATTTTGTGCAACCCGTCCATTTAATGTTAATATAAATGAAATAATTGTTACGCCGATTCAACAAGCATCATCAACTCAAGTTTATAGAAAATAATTTAGGAGGGATTTATTTTCCCTCTTAAAAGTAAAAAAATATAACTATCGGAATAAACTAACATCACCAGCGCCTTCACGGATTATTTCTGGTTCTTCACCACTTATATCTACTACACTAGAAGGTTCAAAACTCATAGTCCTTGAAGCTAGCATCAAATCCACTCGCGAATTAAATATGTTTTTAATTTCAAATGGATCAGTAAGTGGTTCACCAAGCCTTGTAGTTGCACTAGTACTTGCGATAGGGTTTCCTAATTCCTTAACTATCTGAAGTGTTACTGAGTGATCTGGAACTCTTATTCCTACAGTTTTTCTTTTACTCCAGAGTTTTTTAGGAATTACTTTAGCTGCTGGTAATATAAAAGTATAGGGTCCAGGCAGTAAATGTTTCATGGTTCGATAAGCATAGTCTGAAACTTTTGCATACTTGTAAATGTCTTTTAAATCAGAACAGATAAAACTAAAAAGTTTTGTATCGTTTTCATTTTTGATAGAAAGTATTTGCTCAATTCCATCTCTGTTAAATAAATCGCAGCCAAGTCCATAATATGTATCGGTTGGAAAAATTATAATCCCACCACTTTTAAGAACATCTACAGCTTTACTAATAAACCTAACTTGTGGATTTTGGGGATGAAGTTCAAAAAATTCCATATAGCACTCAATAATCTATTTTCCTAAAATTCATTGTAAAAATAGCCTTTCTTATGTCAGAATCAAGACTAATAAAGGCTAAACAGTTGCCAGACTAAATTATTTATTTTAATATGATATTTCATAAAAATTAATGCCAAATAATTTTAGTTTTTTGGAATGATTTACTTATATTTACTGCTCTAAAAATTGAAAAGAATTTATTTTAAGGAGCTATAACAATGGCTAGAAGATGTCAAGTAACAGGTGTAAGTCCGGTTGCCGGAAGTCATATTTCACATGCACACAATCACACTAAAACAAGATTCTTACCAAATCTTCAGAAAAAGAGAGTTTGGGTTCAGGAATTAAACAGATTTGTAACGATAAAGCTTACAACTAGTGCAATTAAGACTATTAGTAAAAAAGGTACTGCACATATTGCAAAGCTAATAAGTGATAAGAAAATTAAAGTCCGATAAAAAGTTTTTTAGTTATAAAAAAAGGGAATCCAAATGGATTCCCTTTTTAATTTTAAACATATTAGAGACTACTCTCGAACAACCCATACTTTAATTTTCGCATTAACACTATGGTGAATTTTCAAACTAACACCATAAATACCTAACGCTTTAATTGGTTCCTCGATTTCAACCTTTCTTTTGTCTATATCATGACCTTTTTCCTTAAGTGCATCAGCAATCATTTGTGTTGTTACAGTTCCGAAGATTTTATCTTCTTCGCCAACCTGAACTGGTATAGTTACCGAAACAGTTTCAAGTTCAGCAGCAAGAGTTTCAGCTGCTTTAAGTTCCTGCAAGTTGCGTTTTTCAACTGCTTTCTTTTCGTCATCAAGGGCCCTTATATTGCCTTTAAGAGCAGCATAAGCAAGACCTCTCGGAAAAAGAAAATTTCTTGCATAACCATCTTTAACATCTACAACTTCACCTATTTTGCCTAAGGTTTCAAAGTCTTGTCTTAAGATTACTTTCATTTTTTCTCCGACTTTATTTAACTATCTAACTGTATCTGAAACATAAGGTAATAATGCCATATGTCTTGCACGTTTAATAGCAGAGGCTAATTCACGTTGATACTTTGAGCTGGTTCCGGTGATTCTTTTAGGAATAATCTTTCCCTGCTCGGTTATAAATTTCTGTAAAAGTTTAACATCTTTATAATCGATATACTTGATACCGTTTTGTGTAAACCTACAGACTTTTTTGGTTTTAACTTCTTTCTTCATTTCCATTACCTGATTGTTTTATTAAACTTGATTCTTCTGCAGATAAAAACTTATCAAAAGAATCCTCTGTGTAATCAATTGAATCATCAACAGCAACACTAAGTTCATCTTCTTCAACTGAACCGTTTCCGTCTGACCCAACCAATCTTTTATTAAGAAACTGAATTCTTCTAGCTTTAATTTCTACAATACTTCTGTTATGTCCGTCTTCTGATTTCCAGCTTCTGCTTTGTAACTCTCCATCAACTAAAACTGCTGATCCTTTTTTAAGTCTGTCTCGGCAACTTTCTGCAAGTTTATTCCAAGCAACTACACCAACATAACAAACATCTTCTTGCCATTGATTTGTACTGTCTTTAAATTTTCTGTTTGAAGCAATTGAAAAATTAACTACCGGGGTACCATTTGTAGTTTCTCTAAAAATAGGATCCTTCGTAAGATTTCCTGCTACAATTACATAATTAATTTCTGGCATTTTCAAATCGGCCATTTGTAAACCTCCAAACTAAATCATTTAGTAATTATTTACCTTTGTCTTCATTATTAGTATCTGCCTCGTCTATCGGGGTTTTCACCTCAACAGCTTCTGGAACTATCTCATCCTTAATTGTAGATGAAAGGGTTTTGTTTTTTTCGAGCTGTTCTAAAGCATCATTGTTAAGCTTAAGTGTAACATAACGTAAAATTTGTTCATCAAGCGAGTATATTCTTTCAAGCTTTGCAATCATATCACTCGGGGCATCAAATCTGTAAATGGCATAGTAACCAATTTTACTTTTATCAACCGGATAAGCAAGACGTTTGCGTCCCCAGTTATCAAGTTCACGGATTTGTCCGCCGTTATTAGTAATAAAATCTTTAATTCTGGATAGAATTGAATCGATTTGCTGATCGTCTAACGCAGCATTTATCAGAACGGCACTCTCGTAGATACCTGTTCTCATTTTTGTATCACCTCCCTATGGGCTTTATGGCCCTTACTATTCTAAATCGAATGTAAGAGCAGGGTTTATAAAATATGTATTTAAAAGCGCTGAAAAATTACCTAATTAAAGGTGCAATTACAAGTGCAACAACAGACATTAATTTAAGCAAAATATTGAGTGATGGACCTGATGTATCCTTAAAAGGATCACCAACTGTATCCCCTACTACAGCTGCTTTATGTGCCTCAGATCCTTTGTAGTACTTCTGACCATTAACTTCAATACCTTCTTCAAACATTTTTTTTGCATTATCCCAGGCACCGCCTGCATTTGCTTGAAATATAGCCATCAAAACTCCAGAAACTGTTACTCCGGCAATAAGACCTCCCAGCATCTCTTTATCACCTAAAAAGCCCACCAAAATCGGAATAACAACAGCTAAAAGGCCAGGAAGTACCATTTGCTTGATTGCTGATTTGGTCGATATCTCAACACACTTACCATATTCAGCCTTTCCTTCAGCAGCTTCAAAAATACCTTGATCCTCTTTAGACCATTCCGAATGATCAATTCCATCGTTCTTTTTCATCACTCCAAGGGCAGCCTTTAATTGTGGAATTGTATTAAATTGTCTTCTCACCTCTTCAATCATTGCCATAGCAGCTTTGCCAACGGCTTGCATAGCTAGCGCAGAAAATAAAAACGGAATCATAGCACCCATCAATAATCCAGACATAACCACTGCTTTGGATATATCAATGGATGATAATTGTGCTGATGTCATATATGCACCAAACAAAGCAAGTGCAGTAAGTGCAGCTGAACCGATTGCAAAACCTTTGCCTATTGCAGCAGTAGTATTTCCAACGGCATCCAACTTATCTGTTCTTGCTCTTACTTCTTTTGGTAATTCTGCCATTTCAGCAATTCCACCTGCGTTATCTGAGATAGGACCATATGCATCCACTGCTAATTGAATTCCAAGAATAGAAAGCATACCAACAGCAGCGATTGCAATTCCATAAAGACCGCCAAAATTAAACGCAACAATTATAGCAAATGCTAAGACTATTGTAGGAAGCGCGGTTGAAATCATTCCAACACTTAGGCCCGCAATAATGTTAGTGGCAGCACCTGTTACTGATTGACGTGTAATACTAATTACTGGTCCTTTACCACTGCCTGTATAGTATTCAGTAATCATTCCTATCATTGCACCTGATATAATTCCTACAACTGTCGCAATAAATATTCCAGTTGAAGTATATAGATTTCCCTTAACCGGATCTGCCCATTGATACAATGGATCCTGAAAATACCAGCTTTCTGGTAATAGCCATTTGATTAAAAACCATGATGCAATAATCATTAAGGTTCCAGCAACTATGTTTCCAAGATTAAGGGCTTTTTGGGGATCGCCGCCTTCTTTTACTTTAACAAAAAAAGTTCCGATGATAGATGCTATGATTCCAACACTTGCAAGAACTAATGGTAGAAGAACAGCACCAAGACTGTTAAACTTAGCACCAAATTCAGGAGTTAGAAAAAAAGCAGCACCAAGCACCATCGTACTAACAATTGATCCGACATATGATTCAAAAAGATCTGCACCCATTCCAGCAACATCACCAACATTATCGCCAACATTATCTGCAATAGTAGCGGGATTTAAATGATGATCTTCTGGTATTCCGGCTTCAACTTTACCAACCAAATCGGCACCAACATCCGCAGCTTTAGTATAAATTCCACCACCAACACGAGCAAAAAGTGCAATAGATGATGCACCGAATGAAAATCCGGTTATTATAGTTATTACTCGTGTAAGGTTCTCCTGAGTTGACATTCCATACATATCTCCATAAATAATCATCAATCCACCAAGACCTAAAACGCCCAAACCAACAACTCCTAAGCCCATTACTGATCCACCGGCAAATGCTATTTCTAATGCTTTACCAATACTTGTTCTCGCTGCCTGGGTTGTTCTAACATTTGCTTTTGTTGCCACCCTCATTCCAATAAAACCAGCCAGTGCCGAACAAAAGGCACCAACCACAAAAGATAATCCAACAAGAGGAGAAGAATCTGCTGAGTTTGCCCCGCTATAAGCCAATAATATTGCGACCACAATAACAAAAAAGATTAGTACTCTGTATTCAGCCTTAAGAAAAGCCATAGCACCTTCGGCAATGTGCCCTGCAATAATCTGCATTTTCTCATTTCCAGCATCTTGTTTGGTTATCCAGCTAGAGCGCCAGAAAGTATATAGTAAAGCAAGTACTCCAAACAGTGGAATGATATGAAATATTAAATCCATTGTACTCTCCTCAAATCGAGTTTATTCTGATTCGTTATTTAATTTATTTAGATTTTTTAATCGGCTGAAGGTATTAAGCATTTTATTGTAGCCATCTGAAATAAAACTATCTACAAGTTGAATGCCTTGGTTAAAAGTCGTCTCAAGCTTTACTAAATCTTCTTTGTTAAAGTCAGATAAAACATAGTTAGCAAGATTCCCAGATTCAAAATCATCACCTATCCCTATTCTTAATCTAGAAAAATCTTTGCTCTCCAGATGATATATAATTGAGCTTAATCCATTGTGCCCGCCATCGCCTCCGGATTTTCTAATCCTGATCTTTGAAAGGGCAAGGTTAATGTCATCAACCACAACTAAAACATCATTAACTTCAATTTTAAAATGATTAATACAATCTAATACAGCTAAACCACTATTATTTACATAAGTATCAGGTTTTAATAATACGAAGGGTTGTCCAAATAACTCCCCTTCCGTAATATGAAACTGAAATTTTGAAGCCTTGAATTGTAGCATTTTTTTTTGAACAAAAAAATCGAGGAACTGGAATCCCACATTATGCCTGTTATTTTTGTAACGACTTCCTGGATTTCCAATTCCAACAATAAGGCGCACTTAAAACTAGTCTTCTTTATCCTGTGGTTTACCTTTAGCAATAACTTCTGGCTCGGTTGCGACAGGGGTTTCACCAGTTGCAGCAGCTTCTTTTTCAACTTTTGGATGAGTTACTGCAGCTATTATTGATTCAGGAGAATTGAGAACAACAAAATTATCAAACTTAAGATCACCAGCATGTATAGCCTGACCAAGTTTTAGGTTTACAACGTCTATCTCAAGGTGTTCAGGGATATCAGCAGGCAAACATTCTATTTCAACTTTATGAAGGGTGTGTTGTAAAATTCCACCTTCTTTTATTCCGATAGGATTGCCAATCAATTGAACTGGAACTTCAATTTGGATTTTTTCGCCTTTTTTAAGGCCTAACAGATCAACGTGAACTATTTTTTCTGTAACTGGATCAAACTGTACGTCTTTAATAATACAATCTAATTCTTCATGTCCTTCAACATTTAATGTAATTAAACTTGTTTTAGATGTAAATACTAAAGGATGAATCGCTCTTTCTGCAAATTGCACAGCAAGTGGTTCATGATGCTTTGAATAATAAATGGCAGGAACCTTACCTTCTTTACGTAAAGCGCTTCTTGATGGTTTATTAATTTTATCACGCTTCTGTGCTTCTATTACTACTTTCTCCATTTTAACTCCGGGTCTTTTTAACCTTTATCTATATTAAATAATGAACTAATTGATTCGTTTTTAAATGTTCTCTTAATCGCTTCTCCAAACAGAGGGGCTGCTGATATTTTTACAATTCTATCGCTAGCATTTGCATCAAAATTTATTGTGTCTGTAACAAATAGTTTATCAATATCCCCCTCATTCAATCTTTCAAATGCAGGACCCGATAGAAGGGGATGAGTTACTGCGCCATATATTTTTTTTGCACCCTTATTTTTAAGTGCTTTAGCTGCACCAACAAAAGTTCCAGCTGTATCTATTAAATCATCAACAAGGAGAATATCTTTACCATCAACTTCACCGATTATATTCATAACTTCAGCAAGATTTTGTTTTGGTCTTCTCTTGTCTATAACAATTAAAC